>JBHHWX010000148.1:0-11708 GCA_046756745.1 bacterium
AGCGGCCAGGTTGAAATTCTGGTTCCGCTTTGGTTGGGGGATACGATGGTTTTGGCGCCGGGGCTTGGTTTTATCTATGTTGAAAACGTGGGGATGGATGTCCGGCTGGTTCTGGCGCCGAGATTCTATTTAAGCATGCATAGAGTCGCTCCGTATTTTGGCGCCCGCGTAGCCGTTTTGCTGAACCTGCCTGACACGGGCAGCAATACGACCGACTTTCTCATCGGTGCGGTTTTTGGAGGCGAGTATTTCGTCAATCCGAAATTCAGCTTTGGCGTCGAAGCTCAAGTGAATGGAACTATCTCTGACAACGCTTCGACAAGATTTGCCAGCCCCGGAGCAATTACCATCTCCACGGGAGCGGCCGCCCACGTCAATGTTTATTTTTAACCGGTTTACGAAAAGATAAGAACAAAAAAGAGTAAACAGAGGAACACGGCGCGTCGAAGCCGCAATTCCCAAAAACCACATGACCAAATCCTAAATCAGTCGGACGCCTGACCGATAATTTTTGCCATTTGCCATTTGGGATTTGCGGTTGTTAAGTCCCGTGTTTTATACTGAGGCTTTACTGCTCCGTGTTCCTTCCCGTCTCTCTTAGCCTTTTCCTATTTCATACTACCCACATAGTACCTGCTGTATTTTGATCTTTCTGTTTGTCCGCATCCCTGATTGAAACCAAAGAAAATGAGGAGAGGATCCTTGAAAACACCCGGAATCGGCGTTTATCGAGTTCGCCTGGGAAGAAGGTGTGATAAGCGAATTCCACGTTTTTGCAACCTTTCCGGCTCCGGCGTTTGTGCCTAATTCGAAAAATGAATTCATCCCGGCAGAACCGCAGCAACGCGATCGAATCAAGTTGAGCTTGGATAAAAACGAGCACAGCGGATTTTCCGCATTGCGGATTAAAACGCAGGGAGGGGAGGTTGCGGCGGAGAGGGTTCAGTGAGGAAGCAATGGGGAAATAGGGCAATAGGGGATATAAGGAAGTATGGAAAAAAAGAATAGGGAGGAGGTCATTTAGTGTCTGAACGAAAACTATTAACATAGCTGTCATTGCGAGGCGCTTTTTGCCGAAGCAATTTCAAGCCGTGCCTAATAAGGAGATTGCTTCGCTGAGAAGCGCTCGCGAAGACATCAAAAATCAGACACAAATTAGCCGACTAATCTTACTCTGGTGCGTCCCCAATACCCTATACCCTATACCCTTATTCCCCTTTTCCCTCAGTTCTATTTCACTTGGGCGCAGAAGCGTCCCCAGGCCTCGATCGTCAAGCCGGCAAGTTCTTTACGGGTTTCTTTAATGCGCTTTTCGTATTGACTCAAGAGGCGAAGTTGTTCTTGACGTAGTTGTAAATCGAGCGGCGACGCGATCTGTTTAGGATGGCCGCGACCGAGTTGGATGCCGATATCAAAAACGACTTCTCTTAACTCTTCTACCGATTCAAATGTTTTTCCGATTTTGACTTCTTTGTAATTGTCAACCCAGGAGTGAATCCATAACGCCTGCCCGCGCAGTCGAATGTAGCCGAGAAACTTGAACGGCTGATAGGCGATACGGGCCTGACCCAGGAGCACACGGTACGGGTTCTCTTTGAACGGCCTGTCGAGGCATTCGATGCCGCTGATGTCGCGAACTTCTTTTATCTCCAAAATGACATCATCCAAAGGGTCATCGGACTTCCCACGCAGCCGAACGAGATATTTCAAATCAAGAGCGCTGCCAATGCCCAATTTCAAATAACCCATTTTCTCTATTTTGAAGAAAGCTTCGCTCAGATGTGGTTGTTCGGCTATCATGGATCCGATGTAGGGTTTAAGCGCTTCTGTCAGCTCCTCTTGCTCCGTGGGCGAAATGGAGTCGCTAATGGATTCCACCCAATTAAAATAGGCTGTACGATCATATTTGAATTTTGATCGTATTTGCGTGACCACTTTGGGTTCGGGAGCTTCCTCTGTTGGATCTTGTAACGCCAAACGGTATCCCCGCAAAAACTCATCGAAGAGAGAGTCAGAGTGAGCTTCCCAATTGTAAGCCAGACATGCGAGATGCAGTGAAACGCCAAAGCGCATGATGTCGAGAAACGCCGGACCTGTGGATGAGTCGTCGTAATCCGTCAACCCTCGACCAAGGTCCGTGACGGCATATTGTTCGAGATGGGCATCGCCGTGGAGATTAAAGGAGGGCGTGCGCGGCAGCACGTCGCGAAAGCGGTTGCAGACTTCTCCGCTAAATTGGATGTTGATAAAACGTAAGTAACCGTGGGGTGTGGCCCGGATACGATCCAGCAAATCGGGATTTTCCGAGAAATCGTTGCCCGCGGAATCCACATAAAGCGGGTTTCGATCATCACTTTGATTTCGGTCGCAAGCACAATCGATTTGAATAAAACAGAGAATGAGGACAAGCAGATAAAAAATGTTGTTCGTTGGTAAACGCAAGAGTATTCCCCTTAAATTTTGATGCTCAATTCTTTAGCGGCTTCGAGTACATTCGGCAGAGGCTCCTGCCAAAGCCAGTCTTTTTTTAGCCAAAAACCGGGTAATATTTGTGATTTCAAAAGGCCTTTTTCCGGTCGTTGAGCCTGGTACTTGCCTTGATCGCTCAAACAGTAGATTTCAAATCGTTGATTGTTAGGATCGATAATCCAGTACTCTTTGACTCCAGCTCTTTCATATTCATGAAATTTATCCCGCCAGTCTCGATCAACGCTGTCCGGAGAGACGATTTCCAAAACCAAATCCGGGGCGCCTTGGATTTCGGTATTTGTAATCGTTACGTTATTGTCTTTCGAAACAAAAATCAAATCGGGTACACGCCGTAAACCTGGTCGCAGTTGGACCTGAAAGTTTTCACCAAAAACCTGTCCGACCCTTCTTTTGGCGACAAATAATTTAACCAGCCAACTGACGAACATTTGGATGTTTACATGTTTGATTGAAGCAGGTGAATGCACGATGACCTCCCCATCGACAAATTCAGCTTTTGTATCTTCGTCGCAAAAGTCGAGAAACTCTTCCTCGCTCATAAAACGAGGCGGCGACGATTCCGTGAAGTTTTCTTTGGTTAGTGTGTGCATCAGTTTGAAGGTGTTCGGTTGTTAAAGTATAGTAAGCGATTATTTCTAGGTATCCACTAATTAATCCAATGATCCTGTTAACTCAATGTGAATTTGCATCGTGTTTACCGATTTGAGGTTTGCCGCACTTTGGTTATAAAAATGAAATATAACTATGACCCTGGTGAATTGCAAGCACTTTAGCTCTCTATTAATTCACCTGTTTTCTGAAGATTTTACGCCGGCAATAAGGGCGCTTAGTTTAAACTCATCCAGCTTACCATCTGTTCGCACACCGCTGCACACATCCACCGCGAACGGCCCGACCTGCCGAACCGCTTTGCCGACATTTTCCGGCGTCAAGCCGCCCGCCAGGTATATTGGAATCTTGACCCGCTCTCGAATTTGTTTGCTTAGACTCCAATCATGCGGGCGACCGGTTCCGCCCAATTCTTTCACCGGAAGGCTCGGATTGCCCGAATCCAAAAGCAGCGCGTCTACGTGCTGTGCAATGGACTCGGCCTCCTCAACAGACTCTTCGCCGGTGACGTGAATCACTTGCACGATGGCGATTCCCGGGAGCGCCTTTCGCACATCTTCGTAGCTGCCGGATTCCAGCCGGTCGACCAGTTGCAGAGTATTGACGCGACATCGTCGCTGCTGCTCGATAATGGCATCGGCGGTCTGTTTGCTAGTCAAAAGAAACGTCGCGATGCCCGGTGGCACCTCCGCAGCGATTTCAGCGATTTTCTTCGCTGAAAGTACACCTGGACCGCTGGGCATTTCCGAAACCAGACCAAGCGCTGACGCGCCATGTTTAATGGCCAGCAGGGCTTCCTCGATGTTTTGAATGCAGCAGATTTTGATTCGAGGTTTTGTGTAAGATCCAAATGGACTCATGATTATGCAAAGAGGTGACGGCTTTGCCGGGTTAGGAATAAATCCAGGTAAACTAACTCTGCCAATTCAAAATCTCATCGATAGTATTGGTCGAAATGGCATGATACGTGGAACGGGCTTTTTGATAAATCCGTCTGGCCATTTCCAGCCCTTCCGGTGTTTCCGCCATTTTCTGATACAGCGGCTTCAAAAATTTTCTCCTTCCCTGCCGGGTCAAAAAGCTTTCCAGCGCCGGGTAACCTGGCTCGTATTTATTGCCGATGACATGCAGCAGCCAAGCATGTAGGATTTCCGAGTTGCCGGTTTTGGATAAATTGAATGCGCTGTCTAATTCGCGCATTTGGTTGTGCGACAAGGAAGCCGGTAAATTTCGCAAAAAATGGACCCATTCATGCGTCGTCCATGCTGAGGACTCCAGTTGCTGCGCGGGTTTCCCGGCCAACCAGACCTGCGCTTGCGCTTCGACACTTTCGAAAGCGTCGGAAGCTGCCAGAACCACATTATCGGGAATTCCCGGGCCGTATACCCAAGCGTCGATTTGCAGAGCGGTCTGCAATTTTTCATCTCCCTCGATTAAACGTTCGCGCAGGTAATGGACAAATTTATCACTGGTCATCGGGTGAAAGGCAAACTCATCGAAATAGGTTCTTAAAAAGGAATCCCATTTTTCGCGGCCAAACGTTTTTTCGCACGTACGCAAAAAGTAATGACCTTTGTCGTAAGCAACTGCTGTCATGCCGTCATCCGGATCGCGTCCCTCTAAATTTAGATGTAAATAAGTATCAACGGCCTCGATGTCCGAAATTTCTTTCTGCAAATCTTGAAAACTCAACTTAGCCAGCATATTGGCATACTCCGCGCTGTAGATTTCCTCCATGATGCGATGCTCGAGATAGGTGGTAAAGCCTTCGTTCAACCAAAAGTCGTCCCAGTTAGCATTGGTGACGAGATTGCCGGACCAGGAGTGCGCCAATTCATGAGCGATCAACGCGACTAAAGAGCGATCTCCAGCCAGAATCGTGGGAGTCGCAAAAGTCAGTCGCGGGTTTTCCATCCCTCCAAACGGGAAGCTCGGCGGCAGAACGATGATGTCATACCTTCCCCACCGATACGGTCCGTACAATTTCTCTGCAGCATCGATCATCTTTTCGGTATCCGCAAATTCCCAGGCGGCTTTTTCAACAACCGAAGGTTCGGCATAAACCCCGCTGCGTTTTCCGATAGCGCGGAATTCCAGATCGCCGACAGCCAACGCCAAAAGATAAGAGGGGATCGGCTGCGGCATGGTGAATTCATAGACGCCATCGGCGTTTTTCTCCGTGCCGTTCTCCGCGCTCATAACCGCCATCAACTCCGGGTGGGTGGTGATTTTCGCATCGTAGGTGATCCGAATTCCCGGACTGTCCTGGCAAGGTATCCAAGTACGGGCTAAGATGGCCTGCGACTGGGTAAACAGGAAAGGATGTTTCCCGCCGGCGGTTTGCTCCGGAGTGAGCCATTGTACGGCTGCTGCATTCGGATTTGTGGAGTAATAAACATGAACCAATTGGGTTTGTGGTGTGATATCGACGATGAGCGGCCGGCCTAAGTAGGGAACCGGCTCGCCTAATGAAAAAGATGCATCGGATTCGTCTTCTCCGATAGTCACTTTTTCAACATGCAGACCACGATTGTCCAGGTATAATTTATCCGTACCGGACTTGTTGTCGATAGTTAAGCTGGCCTTTCCCGAAATTTGCTGCTTTGAAAAATCAACAGTCAAATCCAAGGAAAGATGTGTGGTCACCGCTTCCTGCGGTCGTGAAAAGGAGTGAACATCTTTTCGCATTTTATCCTCTTGTTGATAGTTATTGTTTGAGGTACAGCTCATGGTTAAATACAGCAAGAAAATGAGAAGGGTCAACATTTTCATTAGGGATTGACCGATATTTTTCATAGATGTTCTCCTGGGGATTATAGTCTGAATAATTTAAGGGAATAGGGGAAGGGCGGCCCTATTTCCATATAACCGTATTTCCTGAACCTCGGAACTTCATCTGAAATCTGATCAAACTTTTGCACAAAAATGCAAAAGTTCACTGTAATACTATAATTCATAGCCACCAAGGCACAAAGACGCTAAGGGTTTTGGTTTGAAAACTGAGTTTAATAACTCATCATGCTTTAACTTAGTGATTTCTTTGTGACTTAGTGCCTATGTGGCTACAATTTATGAATAATCCAGGATTGAAGAAAAACTTGCTGGAAATATAGCATAACAATTTCTCATCCGCAAGCAAATTAGTCGGTTGCATATTTGAAATCAGTTAATTACATTTATTCCTAAATTAACCTGTAAACGATCGATGAACACATCCGAGATTCAAAAACTGTCAGACGCCTTACACGATGAAATCGTGACGCTAAGGCGCTCTTTTCATCAATATCCCGAACTGAGCTGGCATGAAAACAAAACCGCCGAGCGAGTTGCGGGCATTTTACGAGAAGAAGGTTTGGACGTCACTCCGAACGTCTGTGGAGCCGGTCTCATTGCTGAAATCAGCGGCAGCTCTTCCGGAAAGACGGTAGCTATCCGCGCCGACATGGATGCCCTGCCGTTGCAAGATGCCAAAGACACGGTTTATGCTTCAAGAATTCCAGGCGTGATGCATGCGTGTGGGCATGATTGTCACATGGCCATGGCGATAGGCGTCGCCAAACTATTGAAACGTTTGGCGCCCTCTTTTGATGGAAAGATCCGGCTCATTTTTCAACCATCCGAAGAAGCCTCTCCTAGCGGCGCCGAAGAAATGGTCAAGGCCGGCGTCATGGCCGGGGTCGATGAGATTTTTGCTTTTCATGTGGCCCCGGAAATTGAAGTAGGAAAGATCGGTTTGCGCGCGGGCATCTTAACGGCACAGTGTAATGAGTTTGGCATCACCATTTTCGGAAAAAGCGGACATGCTGCGCGCCCTCATCATTCCATCGACACCGTGTTTGTCAGCAATCAAGTGGTGAGCAGCCTTTATGACATCGTCGGCAGCCGCAGCCAACCTTTGGTTCCGGCGGTTCTATCCATCGGCCAAATTCATGGCGGTACGAAATCCAACGTGATTCCGGAACGCGTCGAAATCGTTGGCTCAATCCGTACTATCGACGAAATGAGTCGCGTCGAAATCTTTGACAGCATCGAGGAACGGGTTTCCGCCATAACCGAAGCCCATGGCGCGCGCTACGAGTTGGAGTTTCTTGCCACAGTCCCCTCAGTCATTAATGACTCGAATTTGGTAGATTTGGTTCGGGAGGCTGGAACGGAAATTCTGACCAAAGATGGAATCTTTATGATCGAAAATTTTAGCATGGGCGGGGAAGATTTTTCATGGTACTTGAATGAAGCCCCCGGAGTTCTTATTCGCTTGGGTTCACGTAAGCCCGGCGACCCGGTCTGGTATCTGCACACGCAAGATTTCGATATTGATGAGCGTGCTCTTTCTCTGGGAATTGCGGTGATGAGTCACATCGTACTAAAAACATTGGGGCAGACTGCTAAGTGCTGCGTTTCATAGTAAATAAACAAGGTAATACCACATTTATGCAACAGTATTAATCGATTGATGGATTATTGGATTCTTGTGACTGTTTTTAATTGATCCATTACTCCATCAATCCATTGTTCCATTTTCATAACACGACCTTTGACTTTTTAAAAGTTTGCACTTGTTTGCAAAAGATTGGTTGTAATACCATAAAAAATCATGTCTTTATTTGATGGCTTTCGAACAAACCTTCAGTCAAAAAAACTCATTCCGAAAAACAAGCGAGTTTTGGTGGCTGTTTCAGGGGGGCTAGATTCTGTCGCACTTCTTCATTTATTGCATCGAATCCGTAACGAGCTCGAACTCTCATTAAGTGTCGTCCATATCCATCACGGAATTCGCGGCTCAGAAGCCGACTCGGATGTGGATTTCGTTTCTTCTCTTGCCGTTTACTATCACATTCCCTTTTTCATTGACAAGGTCAATGCACCGGAGTTTGCAAAAAATAACAAACTCTCCCTCGAAGAGGCGGCACGCGACTTGCGCTATGAAGCTTTCGAAAAAATGCTGCGGATGACTCAAAGCGATCTGTGTGCAACGGCTCATACTGGCAATGACCAAGCTGAGACCATGCTTGACCGGTTTTTGCGCGGGAGCGGGATTGCCGGATTTCAAGGAATTCCCGAGAGAAGGGGGCCTTTTGTGCGCCCTTTGCTTGTTTTTCAAAGGGCGGAAATCGAAGCGTACGTGCGCGACGAGGGATTAAAATACCGGGTGGATTCGTCAAACCAAGACATGCGTTTCCGGCGTAACCGGATTCGACATCAGCTTATTCCTCAGTTACTGGATTATAACCCGGGCCTGGTGACGACCTTAATGAAAACGAGTCACATTTTTAGAGAGCAGGAATTGTTTCTTCGAGCGCAAACGGAAGCTGCGCTTAACTCATTGGTTTCCTTACATAAAAAAAATGAAATAATTCTTGAAATTGATGCTTTTTTGAAGTATTTTAATATCTTGAGAAAGTATATTTTAATGGAGGCATGCGAACGTCTCTCAATCCACCGAAAACACTTGACATTCCATATACTGGAAAGAGCATTAAAGCTTATAGAAAACAGAAAGATAGGGAAAAAGTTATCTCTCGCCGCAGATTATGAGTTGAGTATTGATTACGATGGCATTATCATAAAAAGACGGCAACCGAAACCCGATCCGATTGTGTTGGAGCTATTGGAGAATCATTCCTGTCGATACCAAGACTTCTTACTATCGTGGAGAATTATTAAAAAACCCGAGAATTTGAGATTCGAGGATTCCAAGCAGGTTGAGTTTGTTGATGTTGATAAGGTTGGTACGAGATTGTATGTGCGAATGTCCCTTCCCGGCGACAAACTTGAACCCCTTAATTTTAAAGGTCACAAAAAAGTCGCTGATTATTTTTCCGATCGAAAAGTTCCTCATCATACACGAGAAGTTACCCCTATCATAGAATCGTCGCATGGCATCGTTTGGGTTTGCGGGCATATTATTGACGATAAGTTTAAAGTCACTGACGCGACGAAGACAGTTTTGAGATTGGAACTACGAGAATGCCTCGATGAGTCATGAAGAAACCAAAAAGTTTCTGGACGGAGATAAATATAAAGTTCTCATTACATCTGACGAGATTTCAAAGAAGGTCAAGGAATTGGGAGCACAAATCTCTGATGACTACCTAGGGACCTGTCCGATCTTAATCGGGGTGTTAAACGGAAGCTTTATTTTTTGTTCCGATCTTTTTCGGGCAATTGACATTGATTGTGAAGTCGATTTTATAAAAATTTCCAGTTATGGCGATGCAATGGAAACATCCGGTAAAATAAAGTTGTTGAAAAATATTGACGCTCATTTAAATGGTCGTCATGTGCTCATCGTTGAGGATATTGTTGATTCCGGTTATTCTGTGAATTACTTGCAGCGGCGGATTTCCTTGTCTGAACCAAAGTCGCTAAAATTCGTTTCATTATTAGTTAAAGAGGGAACTCAAAGGGTTCCATATGAAATTGATTATATCGGATTCAAGATTCCAAATCACTTTGTGGTTGGATATGGTTTGGATTATGCACAAAAATATCGCAACTTACCCCATATCTATTTAATGGAATAGTTCTATCTAAGTTAAGGAATATTAGGCATTGAATAATAAAAAAAATCAAAAACCCCAGAAACGATCGCCTGCTAATCGAAACCAGAAAAAAGACGAAAATTTTCAGTGGAAGAAAGCAACGAGGACCCTGACTTTCTGGTTGATTATCATCGTTTTATCGATCTATCTGTCGCAACAGTGGAATATCGAAGACCGAGGTGAGGCTGAAATCGGTTATACGGAATTTATGCACCATCTCGAGGGCAATGAAATTAGAGAGGCCATTGTTGAAGACAAAGAGTTTCGAGGAAAATTAGACCCTGAGAAAGCGAAGGTTGAGTATGAAAAATTTCGAGTGACGCTTCCGGAAGCGCCCAAATTAGAGACTGCCGAGTCTTGGCGTCAAGAGTACGGTATCGAAAACCTCAAATTCAAAGGGGTCTCCCACGAGTGGTGGAGCTACATAGTGAATGTGCTGCCGTGGATATTATTTGGCGTTATCTGGATAGTTATTCTGCGCCGCATGCAAGGCGGAGGCGCAAAAGGCATTTTTTCTTTTGGCCGCTCCCGCGCCAAATTGATGACGGAGAATCAAAGCAAAGTGACTTTTGATGATGTTGCAGGTGCAGAAGAAGCCAAACAAGAGCTCCGGGAGATCATCGATTTTCTGAAAAATCCGGATAAATTCCAGAGGCTCGGAGGGAAAATACCCAAAGGCGCATTGCTGTTAGGCCCCCCCGGAACAGGCAAGACTCTGTTAGCGAAAGCCGTTGCCGGCGAGGCGAGTGTGCCGTTTTTTAGCATGTCCGGCGCCGATTTTGTCGAAATGTTTGTTGGCGTTGGCGCTTCGAGGGTACGGGATCTTTTTGAGCAAGGGAAAAAGAACGCCCCGTGTATTATCTTTATTGACGAAGTGGATGCTGTGGGCCGGCATCGCGGCGCAGGTTTGGGTGGAGGCCATGACGAACGTGAACAAACATTGAACCAGTTGCTGGTGGAAATGGATGGATTCGATTCTAATGAAGGCATTATTTTAATTGCAGCGACCAACCGCCCGGATGTACTCGATCATGCCTTGCTGCGCCCCGGACGTTTCGACAGACGAATCGTGGTCGATTGGCCGGACTTGGTCGGTCGAGAAGGCATCCTGCGCGTCCATTCCAAAAACGTCCTTCTTTCTAAGGATGTGGATTTGGCCAAGTTGGCAAAAGGAACTCCCGGATTCTCAGGCGCCGATTTGGCGAGTTTGGTGAATGAAGCCGCGCTTTTGGCGGCACGGCTCAACAAAGACCGGGTTGAAATGCCCGACATGGAAGAGGCCAAAGATAAGGTCATGATGGGAGCCGAGCGCAAGAGTATGCTGATTAACGACGAAGAAAAGCGCATCACCGCTTATCATGAGTCGGGACACGCACTCGCCGCCAAGTACACTCCCAAATCCGATCCCATCTATAAAGTGACGATCATTCCCCGCGGACGGGCTCTCGGACTGATGACTTCAGTTCCGGAAGAGGAAAAACACAGTCATTCTAAAATATATTGGGAGTCGCGTATCGTAACCATTCTCGGAGGCCGCGTCGCTGAAAAATTGGTAATGAACGAGTTGACCACCGGCGCTGGAAATGATTTGGAGAAAGCGACGGAAATCGCGAGAAAAATGGTCTGCGAGTGGGGAATGAGTGAAAAAGTGGGACCGCTCACTTTTGGTAAAAAGGACGAGGAAATTTTCCTCGGCAGAGAGATCCAAACCCATCGGGACTATAGTGAAAAGACGGCGCAGTTAATCGATGCTGAAGTGGCAAGAATCGTCATGGAAGCGGAAAAAGTTGCTGAGAAAATCATGGTCAAACATGAAAAAAAGCTCCATGCTTTAGCTAAAGCCCTTCTGGAACGCGAAGTCTTGGACGGTGAAGAGGTTGATATGATTTTCAATGGCAAAAAGCTGAACCTTCCTAAAGAAACAATTGGCCAAACCAGGAAAAAAACTGTCAAAAAGCCAAAGAAAAAAGTAATCGCCGATGAGGGGTCCTAACAGACCATGCAGGACGGATTGACAATGTAACTCATGATTTTTGATTCATTGAATGTGCCGGAAAGTATTTACTT
>JBHHWX010000149.1:0-11636 GCA_046756745.1 bacterium
CTTGATTCTCATTTGGTTTTTCTTATTTTGTTAATTAGTGTTTGACCGAAAACTTGATTTTTGATGTCTTTGCGAGCGTTTCTCAGCGAAGCAATCTCCTTATTAGGCACGGGATGAGATTGCTTCGGCAAAAAACGCCTCGCAATGACAGTTATGTTAATAGTTTTCGTTCAGGTTAACCATCGCCTCGGCAAAAATAAGTTTCGAGAAAGGAGCGCCGCCTACGATCATCATCGCGGCTTACGATTCCACCCTCAGCGCTGAGGAATCCGTGAGCTTGGATGCGAGTCAGTCTTTTGATCCGGACGGACATCAAATTACTTTTTTTTGGAAAGCCTTAAATGGCGGAAGGTTGAGCGTCGTGGACCAACCGGTTACCACTTTCGAGCCCGGACAGCCCGGTTCTTTTGTGGTATACTTGAAAGTCCAGGATGAATTCGGTTTATCTGCCAGCAAAGATATCCGCATTTTTGTTGAAGGAGGGGGGACGTCTTCCCAGTTGCCGCAAGCTTGTATTAGACAGCCGAATTTGACAACACGTATTTTTGAACCGGTGTGGCTGGACGGATCGTGCAGCAGCGATCCAAACAGCAAATCTCTTAGCTATCTTTGGCAGGCGGTGGACGGCGGCAGCATCATGCACGCGGATTCCGTGTCGGCCCGGTTTAGCTCCGAAGTGGCTGGAAAATACGTGGTACAGCTTGTGGTCCGCAACAGTTTAGAAAGCAGTGCGCCGGCATTGGCGACTATCGATGTCCTGCCGAACCAGCCGCCGGTTGCTTTTGCCGGACAGGACGACACGACCCACGTAGGAGTTGCAGCCATACTGGACGGCTCCGGCAGCTCCGATCCCGATGGCGATCCCTTAACGCAGTTTTTGTGGCAAACCCACGACGGCGGAACCATCGCCGATCCCAACCGGATGGTTACGACTTTCTTTGCCAACGAAGCGATGACCTACACGCTCACCTTGAGCGTTTTTGACGGATTCGATTGGAGCGCACCGGACTTCGTCAATATCACCGTCATTGACACCAGTCAAGCCCCTGTCACAGAACCGCCCGTGGCAAACGCCGGTCCCGATACGACCTATCTTCTTGGAGAAACAGAATTTATTACCCTCGACGGCTCAAGAAGCTTAGACCCGCAAGGTCTGCCCCTCAACTACTACTGGAAAGGGGTGGAAACCAACCCAAGCGTCATCGATCCGGATGACGTCATGACGCCGACTTTTCCCTTACCCCCTCCTGGTAAATATGTATTTTTACTCACTGTGTTTAATGGCTCCCAATACAGTAAAACCGATCAAGTCCTCGTCACAGTTGAAGACCCGGATGTTTTTGTGTCCAAAACGAGGCCGTTAGGCGGAAACGTCTTTCGAACGATTTCAGCGGCTTTGGATTTCGCAAATCCCGGCGACCTCATTTTGATTGAACCCGGTACCTATCCTGAAACGGTGGATAATTTTAAAGACGGCGTCACCCTTCTGGGACTCAATCCGGCTGTCACTGTGGTCGATGGCGATCCCAGTGGGTCGTCCTTCCTCCTTAAGAATGTGTCTGGAGTGACCATTCGGAAATTAACCATCAGAGACGGCGGCCGGGTGGATCCCGCTCAGATCGATGTAGCGGGACTCTCTTGCTTCCAGTGTACGGACATTAGAATCTTGAATAACAACATCGTTGAGAACCGAGGCGATGGCGTTCGCTTGGTCAGCTCCGAGGCGGTCTCTCTCAAAAACAATGAGATCGTTCGCAACGCCTTTAACGGCATTCGCAGCTCGTCGAGCAACTTTGAAGCTGTGGAGAATCACTTTATTGATAATAGTACCGCGGCAGACCTTTCGGATGTTGGCGCGATTTCGATTGAATCGGTTGGCGGTGATGCATCGTCTTTCGCTGTATCGATTCAGAATAATGAGTTTACGGGGAACAAAGTACATCATATTCAGGCCGCCACCAATTCGAGCGTGACCGTCAGCAACAATACTTTTACCTCGGGGGGGACCGGGATCTTTTCCACGCCAAACTCCGGAGTGATTTTGACAGTCATAAACAACTCCTTCAATGCCCTTTGAACAGCGCCCCGTCCTTGCTCCTGGCCGGTTCTTCTCAGCTTATCATAGCCGATCGTTTGAGCCCGCCGTCTGTTAAAAGGCAAAAAATAGAGGCTGGGTCTTTGCCGGGCTGCAAGCTGCCGCTCTCGCGAGTGCGTTCTATTACGACCGTCAAGCGATTGACAATACAGACGACCGCGACTTGCGGCGGCGCAACAATGCTTTCAAGGTGGCGGGAGGACTGGCAGGCGCCAGTTTTCTCTATGGTTTGTTTCAGATAGTCAAACACAACGGAAAAGTGTCACAGCAAGAGCGAACGGCGAAGATAACTTCAAAATAAAGATGGGAGAGAGGACTCCGATTTGACGCAACTCCGCCCGTTGGAACTTCTCGTCAATAGCATCTTCGATTCCGCACGTGGTGATTTAAAAGTCTGGTGCAAAATGTCATTCCCGAGTGCTTTTATCGGGAATCCAGTGGGGGTAATCAGGAGATTCCCGCTTAAAACATGCGGGAAAGACAGGAAAAAACGAAGTACTTTTTATATTTTGCAACAATGACTAACGAGGTGGTTCAAGATTATAGAGTTGCAATTTTTTATAGAGCCGTGTCCGGGAAATGCCAAGGATGGCAGCGGCTTTCGATTTGTTACCCCGGGCCGCTTTTAAGGCTCGCTCAATGACCTGCCGCTCGGCGTCTCCCAATGTCGTGGTCGATTCATCGACTTCAAGGGTTGTCGTGTTGGCTTTATCATCCTTTCTTTTTAGAATTTCCGTGACGTCGGACGCTTTAATTCTATCACGGATACCCATGACAAACAGCCTTTCGATAACATTTTCTAATTCTCGTATGTTACCAGGCCAAGAATATTCCATCATAATATTGACGGCGTTCTTATTAACGCCTTCAATGTCTCTTCTGAAAACTTTTTTGAACTTATCGACAAAGTGGCCGACCAAAAAGGGAATGTCCTCGACCCGCTCTCTGAGCGGCGGAATTTCTATCACAACGACGCTCAATCGATAGTATAAATCTTTACGAAGAAGCTCTTTTTCAAGGGCGTCACTGAGAACGCGATTGGTCGCCGAGATAACGCGTACATCGATTGGAATTTCTCTGGTGTCTCCAACAGATCGAATTCGTTTCTCTTGCAATACCCTTAAAAGTTTGACTTGAGTCTCTTTAGGCATTTCTACAACTTCATCTAAGAAAATGGTTCCTTTGTTTGCCGACCGGAACAATCCCATGGTTTCGCGATTCGCTCCGGTATACGCCCCTTTCGTGTGCCCGAATAATTCGCTTTCTATCAAATCTTTCGGTAACGCGCCACAGTTCACCGGTACAAAAGGGGCCTGGGCTCTGCTCGATCCATAATGAATGGCTTTAGCGATTAAATCTTTGCCGGTGCCGCTTTCACCTAAAATGAGCGCGGCGCTGTCACTCTGAGCTGCAAATGAGGCCTGTTTTAAAACTCCGGCCATTTTTTTACTTTTGCCAATAATGTTTTTGAACCCATATTTATCATGCAGCTCAGATCGTAATTGCAGCACCTCCATTTTCAGTCTCTGAGCTTTGAAAATCTTGTCAACAATATTAAGAAGTTCATCTTTGTTAAAAGGCTTGGTTATATAGTCGGCAGCGCCGATTTTAATCGACTGTACCGCATTTTGAATTGTGCCATAGCCGGTCATGATGATGACTTCAATCTCCGGTCTTAAAGCTTTAATGCGTCTCAAGAGTTCTATCCCATCCATTTTCGGCATTTTCAAGTCCGCTAAGACGATGCCGATGGTCTCGTCATTTGATATAATCTTAAGCGCTTCGCTTCCGGAATAGGAAGCTAAAGATTGATATCCCGATCGCTTGAACAACTTGTGGCATTTATCTGCCATATCACGATCGTCTTCGACTACGAGAATCTTAATTTCTTTCATGGTTTTCTAATCGTAACGCAAACGTTTCGTTTGCGCAGTGGTTTCCTCTAAAATTAAACAACCGGAAATCTAATCGTAAAACTCGTTCCTTTCCCTAATTGACTTTTTACTCCGATACTGCCATGATGTTGTTCTACGATTCCGTAACAGACGGAAAGACCGAGCCCCGTGCCTTTTCCGACATCTTTGGTCGTAAAAAATGGGTCAAAAATTTTGTTCAAATTTTCTTTGCCGATCCCCGTGCCTGTGTCGCTAACGGTAATTCTGAGCTTTTGATTTCTATCTTTTGCTGTAGATATTCTTATCTCACCTCCTTTGGGCAGAGCATCCACAGCGTTTTGAAGGAGATTGAAGAAAAGTTGTTCGATCTGATTGGCATTACAATAAATTTTACTTTTACCATCATATTGCGTTCGGATACGAATATCTTTGTCTCGAAATTCTTTCTCCATGAGTCTGATAGCAATGTTGATCGGTTCCTCCAAGTTAATTTTCGATTTCTGTTTGTGGTGTACGCGAGAAAAGCTGAGTAGGTCTTGAATTAACTTTTTACAGCGATCGGCCTGGCGTTCAATTGAATCGATGTCATCCAGAATTTCGTTATCCTTTATTAAATCTTTCAGCATTTGTGCGGACAAAATGATAGACGCCAAAGGAGTGTTGAGCTGATGAGCCAGGCCGGCCGCTAGTTGTCCTATGCCAGCAAGTTTTTCAGCTTGCTGAATCTGTTGCTCCATTTTTTTCCGCTCGGTCATGTCTTTGCTAATGGTCAAAATCTCGACAACCTCAAGACGGTCATTTTTGATCGGCGATACCGACATATATAAGGGAACGGACTCGCCCTGTTTATGTTTAAAATCGATCTGGTGACTTTGCAAGGTTGTGCTCTGTCCGGTCACGCTGACAATGGGGCACCGGTCTATAGCACAGGTTTCACAGAACGAGCAGATTTGCTCTCCGATAACTTCTTCAGCCCGGTACCCTAAAATGGCTTCGGCGCCTTTGCTAAAAGAAGTGATCTTTCTCTCGTTGTCTAATGTAATAATCGCGTCTATCGAACTGTCGAACAAGTTTTGCAAATAGCTCAACGCTTTGCTCAATTCATCGGTTCTTTTTTTGACTTCGGTTTCCAATTCTTCCGCGTGGTTTTTTAACTGTATCTCATTTTTTTTAAGGTTATGAGCCATACGATTGAAATCATTGGCGAGCTGCTCGATCTCATCATTGGTTTCTATTTTGATGGGATAATCGAGATTGCCTTTGGCGAGCATCTCAGAGCCTTTGCTTAGAGCTTTGATGGGTTTGGTAAACTGATTTGCGGCAAGAAACCCAAGTAACAATGCCACGGCAAAGGTAATGGAGCCAAAAAGTAATACGAGCTTCATAAAAGACACAATAGGTCTACGAATCAACTTTCTGGAAATGCCTTGAAACAGGACCAAGAAATTATCCGATGACCCAGTGAAGAATATCGGTGCGTAAGCAATGATTTCGTTCCACTCATTATCGATCATGCCTTCGTTCCCCGAGAGAATTTGCTTTTGTACGGCTTGGGGAAAGTCGCTCCCTAAGTTCCCTTCCTTTCTTAACGCCAGTAACTTATTCCATTCCAGTTTCTCAGAATTGAACAAATAGTAACCATTGTTATCAGCTAATAATGTCCTGCGCCCGTCATGAAACGGTTCTTCACTCAGGATCTCAAAAAGTTTGCGCGCATAAACATTTGCTATCAAAATGCCCTGAAGAGAGGGATTGTCTAAGTCGCTGTAAACCGGGACGAAATAACTAATTGCAGGCACAATTCTCTCTGAACGGGTTTCACTTTTCAATTCAACCGGCGTATATAATAACTCCCGATCTGTGTTATCTCCCGCGTTATAGAGATAAAAAATGTCCTGACGTTTGGTCAATTCTTGTTCAGGTGTGACGACTGCATGAAACCCATCATCTTCAATTCTAAAGATTTCATTGGCGCCTCGATCGATAAAACGTAATTGATAATATATTTTTCTGTTCTCAGCAAAACCTTGAAATTGTTTCTTAACGACTTGTTTCCATTCTTTAACGTCCTCTTGCTTGCCGGCCGCCAAAGAGCGAATGAATTGTCTAAAAACAAAAGAATCCCGCAAATAAAAAATATCGCTTTTCGTTTCGTTAAGGAATCGATCCACTTTTACCTGCATCATTGAGATGCTGCTTTTGAGCTGTTGCAGTGAATTCTCCTCTAACAGTCCGACTGTATATTTTATACCTAACAGCCCAGTGAGAAACACGGGCACAGTGGCTAACACAGTAAACGCGACGGTTAATTTTTTTCTTATTTTTAACTGCTTAAATAGTTTGTTAAGGTTCATCTCAGTAAATCACCTAAACATTTCGCCTATTTCAGAAGTTTTAAAAGATTGACCGGGTTTCCAATTGTCAGCGCAAAATTGACTTTTACCGCACCCTGAGCCGGGACTTTGATTTCTTTGGTCGCGGTTTTGAGGTTCTTATGCCAAGTGCTCACTCTATATGTGCCCGGGGGTACATTCGAAATAAGATACCCGCCATTTTCATCTGACAATGCGAAAAACGGGTTCTTCAGAACAATGATATAAGCGGACATCTCAGGATGGACATTGCATAGCAATACCACCTTGCCTGCTGTGTCAAATGTTATGGACTTGAACTCTTCAGGTGGATAAGAACCCAGGTTGAATTTTTTTGTTTTCGAAGGCGAGAAAACATTGTGTTGGACCTTGTCATTGTTTGGAAAATCAACCGTCGTTCCGACAACTATCGGTAAGATGTGAGGGATAAATGTCAAATCTTGTTGATCCATCTTTGGGTGCTCTTTCGGCGGGGTAAAAGCGGCTCTAGATGAATCCACATTTTCAATAAAAACCAATATGTCTTTTCGACTTTCTAACCATTCCGATGAAATTCTGCCTTTAATTTCACCGGCAATGCCGTTATCGAAAAAACAAAACAAGCCTAAGGTTATTAATGATACAAGGTAGGAGCTTCTCACTTTGATCCTCCTAAATCCTCTGCTTTTTTGAGGAACACTCGTTAGTTTTTAAAAAGAGTGACCTGCAAAAAGGTGACTTTCTCTCGAGCCTGAGAAGATACTCGTTTTCAAACAGTACATACTTTGTTACAATCAAGAATTCTTCTCATCAGTCAAGAAGGTCACCTTTTAATTGTGCAATTCGCGTGCCACTCAGTTTCAATTTGATTGTGACCATTATCCGGTTGACTTGGGATCGTTAGAAGAGAAAATCTAATCTGAGCCGGATAAGACTGTCGCCGCTGTTGTTTCTGTAGATTTCGGCTTCGTTAACCAATCTGATATTGGCGCGATAGGCAAATACGACTCCTGGGACGATTCTTTGAATGTCAGGTCCCGGTCTTATGACCCGCTCAACGCGTAGAATACCGATCACCCAGGGCAGAAAAACATAATCTGCTTCGATAAAATAGGTATTAAAACTGAATTCCTCAAAAGAGTTTTTAAGCTCACGCCCGTGCATAAAAATGCCGAATAGATTGAGATCGCGGTACCATAAATCAAAATCAAACCCGATACGGTCGAATTTGTTTTCTAATGTTGAGGGACCTGCTGTTCCAAAGTAGCCAAAAGTCCCCACTTTGATTGAATCATCACGCCAGTTGTTGGTTTGTTTCAATTTCTTTGCGGCTTTTTTCGTTTTTGAGCCAGCGACGCCAAACCCGCCGAATTTATAGGAGAACCTGTAGTAGATATCCTTTGCTGAGTTGTTATCTTTGTTTGAACCGGTTCCATTAACAATTCCAATTCCATATTCGAAGCCTCCGTGAACCGGGCCTGACCGCGCTCCCCACAATTCTAACCCTTGCTGGCGTTGCGCAAAACTGACCCCCCCTGGCCGGGCTTTGAATTGACTGGTGATGAAATCCGAAGAGGTTAAACGTCTGTTGAAGCGTGAAAACGGCGCCGCCGCCAATTCATACCGGCCGACCTTTATGTTGAAAAGCGTTGACCCGCCGATGCGGTCGAACTGTCCAAACGCTCTTTCAAGGACAAAATTGTCATGTTCGAATGCTAACTCCAGAAAATAGGAAAAGCCGTCTCCGGCATGTCCGCCGGACAGAATTTCAATTTCACGCGGGATATCGAAGTCGCTGTTAATCTCGGCTTGTGGGTTGAGCACAAAATCACCATCAATCCGGAGAGCAATGGGCGGAATTCCGGGAATCGAGCCCGGCCAGATTCCTTTCGGCCAGACTTCTTTCCACTCGTCGTCACCGAGTTTAACATCAGGTTGTTGCTTTATGAACGCCTCGTCTTTAGGGGGAATGCGATAGCCATTGGCTTTGAACGCTCTGCCAAAATGATTCAGTTTTGGGATGACAACGTGGCAAGAGCTGCAGGAGGTGCGGTATCGTCGGGCAAAAGCCGGGATCGCATAGGACTGAGTTTGGTAAAGCATCAAAGACAGCGCCAACGTTGCAAGATGAATGGTTGCAACAATGACAGAGTTTGTTTTTTTAGAAGATGCCATAAATGGGAGCGTAATCATATCAACAAATTAAGAAAAACAAGATGAGAATCAAGTGATTCTCTTCACAAATTTCACATTTTTTTATTTTTATTTTTATTGAAATCCTGAGGCTGATGTTTTATATTGCTCACATTTGAGTAAACTCAAAAAGGAGGTTTGAGCATGCCGCACAGAAAAACACCTTTAGTGATGATGGCTGTTTTCGTGATTCTAAGTTGGGGAGGCGCAACAGCAGCGACGAGCTGCCCGGTTTTTTCCCATCCTGCGGATTCCGTGGCCCGCGCGATGTTCACGACAAAGGTAACTGAGCGTGAACCGGTAGACAGCATCGACACCCTGTACACAGACGTCAACAAAATATTTTATTTTTCCGATATTCGCGACATGACTGGTAAAACCGTCCGCCACCGCTGGATTTATGACGGCCGAACCCTTTTCGAAAAGTCATTTGATGTCAAAGGACCGCGTTGGCGCGTGAGCTCGAGCAAAAGGCTCATGCCCGAATGGACAGGTGAGTGGAAGGTGTACATTACCGACTCCACGGGGTCCATTCTTCGTGAAGATTCTTTTGTGTACCTGACGAATTCCGGAGAGAGCAGAACAAAAGCAAAACCTTTTGCGAAAACGAACATACCGGCCGGTGCGACAGAAAAGTCATCCGTAACTACAGGACATGTCGAACGTGCGACTTTGACCAGCGGAATCGTCAATCGCGAGCCGGTCGATAATCTCAGTTCGATGACAACGGACGTCAATAACATGTTTTTCTTCACGGAAATCCGGGATAAGACAGGCCAAACGATCCTGCACCGCTGGATTTACCGTGGGACGATAAAAGCGGAAATCCCCTTTAAAATCGGCGGTCCGAGATGGCGTGTGCATTCAAGTAAAAAAATCATTCCGGCCTGGTCCGGCGCCTGGAAGGTGCAAGTGGTTGATAGTGGTGGAAATATTTTGCATGAAGACAGTTTTGTGTTCGAGGCGGCGAAGGAGTCGAATTAGCGTCCAACCGGAAGCAAACCGGGCTGTCATCCGCGTCTCACGGATTCATCCCATAACTGTCCTGTTTCATTACAACTCCCTGTCTTCTTGAGAAGGTTATATCTTGTTGAGATTTGAGTTAACTGTTTGAATTAAATAAAGTTAAAATCGATCTCAAGAAATCCTCTTTTCATGAATCTGTCATGAAACACTACAATTTGTCGTGATTCATGACAAACTCATCTTTCCAGACCCTTCTTTTGGTACAAGTTTCCTTCCTCGTTCTACTCAACTAACCATCTGATAATTAAAAAGATAAATCAAAAAAATATTTGTTGGCATCGACTTTGCGTAAGGTGTGAACCACTAACAGGCCTAATCAAACCTATTAGAGAATACATTCTATACTCACTTCATTTTGAAAATTAGGGAATTCGAGAGTTGTCAGGGATATTAATTGTCAGTGCTGATTGCGAGGCAAGCGTCTATATGATGAACGAGCTCATGAAATATGGACTCGCTTACTACATAGTGACAACGGGTCGTGCTTGTCTGACAACTTTAGAGAACAATGATATCTACACGGTTCTGATTGATAATTCCATTTTAGATATCAAGGGACACATTTTGCTCGAGTTAGTGAGCAAGCTAAAACAACAGATAAATTTAATATTCGTCAACAGCAGACATGATCCGAATATTGAATCTCTGGTACGTCAAGCCGGTATTGTATACTACTCGACAGATATGCGAGACAAACAAATTGTGTGTGTCATCCGGAAATTAACAACAAATAACATGTGAGTTAATTATTACTAATAACTAAATATTAATGAGGAGGCTTTAAAATGAAAAAGTATCTCATTTATTGCGTATTGGCTGTCTTGCTCGTTGCCGTTTGGATGGTGAGCTGCAAGAGTGACAAAACACCAGTAGGGCCCGACCCATCGCCATTTGTCAAAGCATCGGATTGGGTGGCCGGTGTGAATTGGGACGCCAAGACAGTGGTGACCATAAACATGGTCGAATCGGGCCAGGCGTTATCTTTCAGTCCCAATGATCTTACTTTCGAAGCCGGCAAACCGTATGTTCTAAAGGTTGTGAATCCGGCGGGCAATGCGAGCAAACACTATTTTGCCACGCAGGAAGTGTTTCCGGATTTTTTCAAATCGATTGCAACCCGCAAGATTGAGACCGGAGACGCCGAGTACAAGGCGCCTTATTTCAGGGCTGTAGAATTGTTGATCGGCGGCGAGCTCGATATCTACTTTGTGCCGGTTATCGCCGGAACGTATGACTTCCTGTGCACGATTACTGGCCATGCCGACCGCGGCATGACCGGGAAGATCACCATTACCGGCGGCGAAGGCTATGAATTGGATTTGGAGGTTGACCCCAGCTTTGATACCGGCCTGATCACCGATCCCAGAACCTCCGGCTCGCACGCGGTCTGGGCGACGGCTCGGGAACTGACCGTCGAGATGGTTGAGAATGCCGACGGCTCTTTGGCTTACCGTCCAGCTAATTTGAATTTGATGGTGGGCAAAGGATACAAAATCAACATCGTCAATGAGGCCGGACATGCGAGCAAACACTATTACACGGCTGCCGAGTTTTACAAAACGACGGTCACACGGAAGGCTGAAGATGGGTATGCCGAGATAAAGATGCCCTACATGAAAGCTGTCGAGCTGTTGATTGGCGGCAAAACCGAACTTTTTATGGTGCCGACTAAAGCTGGATCGTACGAGGTCTTCTGCACCATAACGGGACACAAAGATAGAGGCATGCAAGGACTGGTCATAACAGTGGAAGATGCGCCATCGCCTTATGTAACCGCATCGGATTGGGTGGCCGGCGTGGATTGGAACACCAAGACGGTTGTGACGATGAACATGGTTGAATCGGGATCCGAATTATCGTTCAGTCCCAATAACCTGACATTTGAAGCTGGTAAACCGTATGTTCTCAAGGTTGTGAATCCGGCAGGGAACGCCAGCAAGCACTATTTTGCCACCGAGGAAGTGTTTCCAGATTTTTACAAAGCGATTGCGACCCGTAAGATTGAGACGGGAGACGCCGAATACAAGGCGCCTTATTTCAGGGCGGTAGAAATGTTGATCGGCGGCGAGCTCGAGA
>JBHHWX010000150.1:0-11532 GCA_046756745.1 bacterium
GTTGGGGATGATGGTATGGAAAACTGTAAAAATTCACGCCACTCAATCGGCCACGGGAATTCTCTATGCGATTATCGTGTTGGTTTTTCTCGGGGAGGCTTTTGGACAATTTATTTATTTTGCAACCGGTTTACCTTGACGCTTGCATTTAAGCCCTCACCTTTTTATATTGAACTTTAAAGTTAAAGCGAAGTATTTTATAATAGAATGTCCGACACAAGTCATAAAGGGCTCAGTCTCAGTCAAAAATTAGATATCATGACGGCGTTATTTAACCGCCGATCTATTCGCTCGATTCTGGAAGAATTTTCAAATCAAGAGCTGGTCGAAGCACACGGTTTTTTATGGGATAAATTGGTCGAGCTTCACTATCTTACTCAAAAAAAGGAGTTTGTACGAGAAGACGTGACCAAGCAGATGGTTCCTTCAGCGACTTATCAGCATCAACAGGGATGTGACCTCAGGTTAGATTATTGCAAAGGAGTGGAATGCATCTGGTCGAATCCTGTATGTGCACAAAACAAAGTCAAAAATAACATGGAGGTCATGGCGCAAACCATTATCCGTTATCTCGAACCAAAACCGGCCAAGCTCTATTCAGCCCAACCCAGAACGAGACATCGCGACGTACTGTTTTAACGAAGGATTAACGACATGATGTTATCAAATATACTCATTACCATTTTCGGAGGCGCTGCACTATTCGGATTAGGATGGGGGGCGTCTTATCTCATTGCGAGAAATCAAGTTCGGAACGCCTCGGAACAAGCGAAAGAAATTATCGTATCAGCGAAAAAAGAGGCCCACCGTAAAAAGCACAAAATTATCGTACAAGCAAAAGAAGAGTGGTATAACACCCGGGATGTGCAAGAGAAGAATCTAAAAGCGCGTCAAAAGAAACTCGACCAACGAGAGCGGGAATATATCGAGCTGGAGCGCAAACTCAGTCGTAAAGATAACGAATTGAAGGAGTATCAATCAAAAATCGCGCAATCCGAGAGGGATTTGTTAGAGCAGAAAGAGGCGCTCAAGACGAAGGAAGTCGAGTTGAACAAAATCATCCAACAGCAGAACTTCATCCTTTCACGCGTCTCAAATTTCAACGTTGATGAAGCCAAAAACTTGCTTTTGGAAAATCTAAGACGCGAGTATAAAACCGAAGCGGCAAAAATTTATAAAGAGCTGCTCGACGCGGCGAAAGACAATGCGAACAAAGAAGCGCGTAAGATTATCACCATGGCAATTGAAAGGAATGCCGCGGAACATTCTGTTGAAACCTCGGTTTCGGTGGTGTCGCTGCCCTCGGAGGAAATGAAAGGTCGAATCATTGGCAGAGATGGGCGCAACATTAAAGCATTTGAATCTGCAACCGGAATCAAAGTTATCGTCGACGACACACCGGAAGCGGTTGTGCTCTCCTCATTTGATCCTGTACGCCGGGAAGTCGCCCGCATCGCATTGGAAAAAATGATTAAGAACCATAAAATTCATCCGCAAAGAATTGAAGATTTAGTCAGGAACGCAGAAAAAGAAGTGGATAAAATGATTTGGCGCGCTGGCAATGAAACGATTTCGCGAGTCAGCGTCGGCCGTATGGCTCCGGAAATGATCCGGATTTTGGGTCGTCTAAAATATCGCACAAGTTACGGACAAAATGTATTGAAACATTCTGAGGAAGTGGCCACACTAACAGGCGCTATGGCAGACGAGCTCAAAATGGACGCGAAATTAGCCCGCCGGGCGGGACTGCTGCATGATATCGGCAAGGCGATGAGTCAAGACATGGAGGGGACACACACACAGATCGGGATTCAAATTGCCAACAAATTTAAAGAAGACCCGGTTGTGGTCAATGCGATCGCTTCACACCACGAAGATGAACCCAAAACTTCATTGATTTCGGTGTTGGTGTGTGCGGCCGATTCTATCTCCGGCGCCCGGCCCGGGGCGCGGCGGGATACTTTGGACGGGTATGTCCGACGTATCGAGAGCCTGGAGAAATTAGCGGATTCGTTCGATAAAGTTTCAAAGGCCTATGCCATTTCCGCCGGCAGAGAGGTACGGGTGATTGTTCAGCCAGACAAAGTCAGCGATGCCGAGGCTGATCTGTTGGCCAATGACATTTCGACTAAAATACAGTCCGACTTGGAATACCCCGGACAAATCAAAGTCACCGTGATCAGAGAAACGAGGGTCATGAGTTATGCGTAGTTCGTGGTTGAAGGAAAACTCGATTCTAACGCACTGTCATTGCGAGGCGTTTTTTGCCGAAGCAATCTCCCTGCCGCACCTAAAAAGGGGATTGCTTCGCTGAGAAGCGCTCGCAATGACATCAAGAATTGAGTTTTTTGTCAATCACTCGTGAGGTTCACTTATTTTTTAAAAGTACCAAAAGGAGAATCAAATGAGCGGGAAAACAATTAAAGTAGCAGTTTCATTTACCATCATCGTCCTCGTCCTCGGTTGGCTGGTCATTTCCGGCTTTAATGAGAATATGCAATATTACGTCAGCATTGATGAATTGAAAACGATGTCGGAGCAGGAAATGGCGAGAGGACTTCGTGTCAAAGGGACATTGGTTTCGGGTTCTTTAGTAGAGAATGTTGACAATTTGAATAAAACATTTCGGATTTTCGAAAATGACAGCGAGCTCGAAGTCCGGTACGTAGGTTTACTCCCGGATACTTTTAAGGATGGCGCGGAAGTCCTGGTTGAAGGCGCTTACACCTCAGCAGGTTATTTTGACGCTCAAACCGTCATGGCGAAATGTCCTTCGAAGTATGAGGCAGCAGAGGGCTATAATCAAACCGGCGGAAAGGACAATGGGAGCACGGCCAAGGAACAGGATGGAACCTTTTAATTAAAGGATACATGCCACTATGAATTTAGGACATTTTATCTTAATCCTGGCTCTGGTGAGTGCGGGATATTCAATATGGACGTCCATCGTCGGCGTCAGAAAGAATCGAGATGATTTTATTAAATCCGGGGAAAATGCCCTGTATGCAGTCACGTTGCTCTTAACGCTGGTCGCGCTATTTTTGTGGAAAGATATTCTTTCTCATAACTTTCAGAACGTTTATGCCACAAACTATTCGAACCGCACGATGCCGACATTTTATGCGTTGGCTTCATTCTGGGGCGGACAAAAGGGGTCGCTGCTTTTTTGGGGATGGCTTCTTTCTCTGTATTCCACTTTAGCGGTTTATGTCAATCGTAATAAAAATCGTGAGCTGATGCCGTATGTCGTCGCGACGCTGATGCTGGGAGTGGCGTTCTTTCTTCTTTTGAATGTTTTTATCTCTCAGCCATTCGAGAAATTCTGGCAGCTCAGCGACGGAAGCGTCATACAATCAGTGTTGCAACCTGTCAACTCGATTGCTTTTTTTGCACCGGATGGACGCGGACTCAATCCTTTGCTGCAACATCCTGCCATGGCGATTCATCCCCCGATACTTTATCTCGGTTTTGTCGGGTTTAGCATCCCTTTTGCTTTTGCTGTCGCTTCACTTATCACAGGACGTCTGAATAACCAATGGCTTAAAACCATTCGACGCTGGACCTTAGTGCCCTGGTTTTTTTTAGGTATCGGTATGCTTCTAGGTGGCAAATGGGCTTACATGGAGCTCGGCTGGGGAGGATATTGGGCTTGGGACCCGGTTGAAAACGCCGCACTGATGCCTTGGCTCGTCGGGACGGCTTTTATTCACTCGGTAATGATTCAAGAAAAAAAGAATATGCTGCGCGTGTGGAACATGGCTCTCATACTCGGAACCTATATTTTATGTATTTTCGGGACGTTTTTGACGAGGAGCGGAGTGATTTCCTCGGTGCATTCGTTTGCGCGTTCGGATATTGCCCAGTGGTTTGTGGGCTATTTGGTGTTACTCATCGCCGGGTCGGTGATTTTGATCCTTTATCGACTCCCCGATCTCAAGAATAAAAACCATTTCGATTCCGTGATTTCGAGAGAGTCGGCTTTTCTCATCAATAATTTTATTTTCTTAGGCGCTTTGCTGGCGGTTCTCTGGGGGACGGTTTTCCCATTAGTTACGGAGGCTATACGTGACGTCAAGATTAGTGTCGCGGCCCCTTGGTTCAATTCCCGAATGGTACCTATCGGTCTCTTGCTTTTGTTGTTGACGGGCATCGGGCCTTTGGTCGCTTGGCGTAAGACTTCTTCGCGTCTCTTGAAAAAAATATTTCTGAAACCGACCCTGGTGTCCTTAGCTTGTGTGGCGCTTATGTTTTTTCTGGGCATCCGGCATTTTTATGCTTTGATCTCGTTAACGCTCTCTATTTTTGTGACCCTAACTATTGTTGCCGAATTTCATCGCGGCGCCCGGGCCCGCATGCGTACCAATGACGAGGGTTATTTCGAGGGGATGCTCAGGCTGCTGCAAAAAAACAAACGGCGGTACGGCGGATACATCGTCCACTTTGGCATGGTGGTGATGTTTGTAGGATTCACTGGCAAGGCATTTGACGCTGAAAAGGAAAGCCACCTCAAAATCGGCGAATCGATGCAGATCAGAGATTACACTTTGAAATATATCGATACGAAAACACAATCCGATGCAACGCGCTTCAAAATAACCGGACAATCCTTGTTCAATCTAAGCAGAGAGGGCGTGCCTGAAGATATCCTAAAAAGTTTAGGGTCCTTAATAGACCAGGAATTCTCTCGTGAGGAGATTTATTTTAGTAAACTAGAGACAGCTATTGGGCCGAAACAATTTGACCGGTACTATGATGTGCTTTTGAAACAGACCTCCGATGCCAATAAAGTGGTTTGGCAGGCGACGATGGACGTCTACAAAGGCGATGAAAAAGTCAAAACGATTCACCCAAACAAACATTATTACATCGTGCAACAGCAGCCCACAACCGAAGTGGTCTTGCGGTCGACTTTGTTAGAGGATCTTTATGTTGTTTTGGCGCAGCCGAATGAAGACAAGAGCGCTATTTTTAAAGTTTATGTCAATCCGCTTGTCAATCTCGTTTGGATCGCGGGATTAATTGTCACCATCGGGACATTTATCATTCTTCTCCCGGATAAAACCGTCAGAAGCGAGCGAACAACTCCACGCCGGGCCCGTCCGGCGCGGGCTCGACAAAACGCCTGAACATTCCGTCTTGACGAGTAATACTCAAACCCATTCATGATTTTTTCATGAGTGGGTTTTTTTTTCTTGACAAAAGAACTTTTTTTATCTATATTAAATCCGACTGATATGGTCGTATATGAGGATTTGATGTTACGAATAACCAAAAAAACCGAATATGGAATTATTGCCTTGAAGCACATACTCAATAAACCCGAGGGCAGGATCGTCAAAGCGAAAGAGATTGCTGAGTTGTATAATATCCCCTCGGAGATTATGGCCAAGATCTTGCAAAAGCTGACACGTAACGGTATCATTTGCTCCACCCAGGGCGCCAAGGGCGGTTACCTTTTAGCGCGCGCCGGCAGTAAAATCTCACTTTCCGATATTATTGAAACGATTGAGGGACCTTTCGGAATTGTCGAGTGTATGAACGACGACGACTGTAATTGTATGCAAATTACGAATTGTAATATCAGCGATCCTTTTCGAATTATTCAACAGCGATTTAAAACACTTTTAGCGAATATCTCGCTGGCGGATTTAGACAATGAGCTCGAAATCCAAAAGGTCGTGGTATAAATAAGAATATCGTGAGTTGTTCCCCGCGAAGGTAACGAATGCTCACGTACCCGTCCCCGGGTGCGTTTGGGTTTCGTAAAAACAATAGATTACGACGCCCCGGGGACGGGGCTTAGAGCTTATTTCTGAGTTTTCGTTCAGACACTAAATAAGAATATCGTGGGGCGTTCCCTGCGAAAGTAACTATTGGGAGTTTTGGTATGATCACCGTAACTGAAAAAGCCGTAGCGCAAGTTAAAAAACTCATGGAACAGGAGGGGGCGCAAAAATCGTTACGGGTCGGGGTTAAAGGCGGCGGGTGCTCGGGATTGTCTTATTTTTTAGATTTTGAGGAGGAGCCGCGGCCAGATGATAACGTTTTTGAGTTTGAGGGACTTCGAGTCTTTCTCGACCCGAAAAGCGCGTTATATTTGAAGGGGACCAAATTGGACTTTTCCGACGGTTTGAACGGGAAAGGTTTTGAGTTTATCAACCCCAATGCGCAAAGAACCTGCGGCTGCGGGAGCAGTTTTTCCGCATAAAACGATCGTCATAAAAAGGAGCGTCGATGAGCACCGAACAAGAAACCATTGAACAGTTTACGAAAAGCGAATATAAGTGGGGATTTACCACGGATATCGATATGGATTTGGCGCCGAAGGGAATCAATGAAGATATCGTCCGTCTTATCTCCGCTAAGAAAAATGAACCGGAATTTATGTTGGAGTGGCGCTTGAAAGCGTTCAAGCATTGGCTTAAAATGAAAGAACCAAAGTGGCCGAACGTGAAGTATCCCCCTATCGATTATCAGGACGCTTACTACTACGCTGCTCCCAAACAAAAGGCACAGCCCAAAAGCATGGATGAGGTCGATCCCATGCTGAAAGAGACGTTCGAGAAATTAGGCATCTCTTTGGAGGAACAAAAGCGTCTGACCGGAGTTGCCGTTGACGCCGTGATGGACAGTGTTTCGGTGGGCACGACTTTCAAACATGAATTGGCTAAGCTGGGCATTATCTTTTGCTCATTCTCCGAGGCGGTACAGAACCATCCGGAGCTTGTGAAAAAACATCTCGGCACGGTGGTTCCTTATACCGACAACTTTTTCGCGGCTCTTAATGCCGCCGCTTTTAGCGACGGCTCGTTTTGTTATGTGCCGAAAGGCGTGCGCTGTCCGATGGAGCTCTCAACCTATTTTCGCATCAACGCCGCCAACACCGGACAATTTGAGCGTACGTTACTCATCGCTGATGAAGGAGCGTATGTGAGTTATTTAGAAGGCTGTACCGCCCCCATGCGCGATGAAAACCAGCTCCACGCAGCCGTTGTTGAGTTAATTGCCCATAAAGACGCCGTGATCAAGTATTCTACAGTTCAGAACTGGTATCCGGGCGACGAACAGGGGAGAGGAGGAATTTATAATTTTGTGACGAAACGTGGAATCTGTCTGGACCGGAACGCTAAAATTTCCTGGACCCAAGTTGAAACCGGATCAGCGATAACCTGGAAATATCCCAGCGTCATTCTCAAAGGGGATAATTCAGTTGGGGAGTTTTATTCAGTCGCTTTAACCAACAACTACCAGCAGGCTGATACCGGGACGAAAATGATTCACCTGGGCAAAAATACCAGCAGTACGATTATTTCGAAAGGCATCTCAGCTGGACGCAGCAACAACTCCTATCGCGGTCTGGTGCGTGTCGCTCCAAAAGCTGAAAACGCGCGTAATTTTTCTCAATGCGACTCCTTATTGATCGGGGATAAATGCGGCGCTCATACTTTCCCTTATTTGGAGGTGCACAATAAGACCGCGAAAATAGAGCATGAGGCGACCACCACTAAAGTTGGGGAAGATCAGATATTTTACTGCAACCAGCGCGGCATCGATACCGAAAACGCTGTGGGATTAATCGTCAACGGCTACTGCAAAGAGGTGTTCAAGGAGCTGCCGATGGAGTTTGCCGTCGAGGCTCAAAAGTTGTTGGCTATCAGCCTCGAAGGCAGCGTCGGCTAATTCCCAGCGCGGTGAAGCCGCAACCAAAAGGACTCTATTACAAAAAAATATTCAGCCACTGATTAACACTGATTGACACGGATAAAAATACAATGTTGCAACTTTGGAGTAAAGATCACGGATTTTAATTTGAGAAAAAATCTGTAATTCTTAAACTGTGTTTTTATCAGTGTTTAATCCGTGTCAATCAGTGGCTTGAAAAATATATTGCACAAAAATGCAAAAGTTCAAAGGAGAACACAGAAAAAGATGATACAGATTAAAAACTTACATGTCGCCGTCGAAGGCAACGAAATTTTAAAGGGCATTGACCTGAACGTTCATGCCGGTGAAGTTCACGCGATTATGGGCCCGAACGGTTCGGGGAAAAGTACGTTAGCTAATGTTCTGGCTGGCCGCGAAGAATATGAGGTGTCTGCCGGCGAAGTGATTTATGAAGGGAAAGACCTGCTTGAGATGAGCCCGGAGGACCGGGCGCGCGAAGGTTTGTTTTTGGCGTTTCAATATCCGGTTGAAATCCCGGGAGTCAGTATGTCCAACTTTCTTAAAACCGCACTCAATGAAATTCGAGACTACCGCAAGCAAGAAAAGCTCGATGCGATGGAGTTTTTTGCGTTGATCAGGGAAAAACTCAAACTCGTCAAAATGGATGAAAAGCTATTGAGCCGGGCCGTGAACGAAGGATTTTCCGGCGGTGAAAAAAAACGCAACGAAGTTTTTCAACTGGCTATCCTGGAGCCCAAGTTAGCGGTGCTCGACGAGACGGATTCCGGGTTGGATATCGATGCCTTAAAAACTGTGTCCAACGGCATCAACAGCCTCCGAAGTGCGGACAATGCGTTTATCGTCGTGACTCATTACCAGAGACTGTTGAATTATATCGTGCCCGATTTTGTACACGTTCTGGTCGACGGACAGATTGTAAAATCGGGGGGAAAAGATCTTGCTCTGAAACTGGAAGATGAAGGCTATAACTGGGTAAAAGAAGAAAATGGCGAAGCTGTCGCCGCTTAGTTTCGTCCAAATTTCAAGCGCTCAAACCCTGACAGAGTTATTCATCAACAGAATCAGTGATTGTACATAAAAATGAATAGGTAAAGAAAACTCCATGGCTAAAAGAATAGAACGAAATAAATTTGACGCAAAGCAGTGGTATTTTTCTCATTTTAAACTATTTGAGAACAGCCTCAATGGCGATGTGGATGACTCCTTCCATGCGCTGAGAAAGCAGGCGATCCACACCTTCTTTGATTTGGGTTTTCCTACGACTCGTGACGAAGATTGGAAATATACCAACGTCGCGCCACTTCTGCAGCATAAATACACTCTTGATAAACCGTCCACTGTGAGTTTTGAAGTCATTAAGAATTTTGTTTATGAGGGTCTGGAAAACAATTTGATTGTTTTCGTCAACGGTCTCTATTCCGAACAGCTTTCAAATATCAAAACTCCGGCGTCCGGACTTATCGTGGAAAGCTTGCAGACCGCCTTTAAAACACATTCCGATATCATCGGAAAGCACCTGGGGCGTTACGCAGGATTTCAGGAGGAATCTTTTACCGCACTCAATACCGCGTTCACTCACGAAGGGGTATTTGTTTATGTCCCGCAAGAAACACAGTTCGAGACGCCGGTCCAGATTATTTATTTGTCCGATTCGACTGATAATGTGTTCGTCTCGCATCCGAGAAATCTCATTATTGCTGAAGCAGGAAGCGCGGCCAAGATTGTCGAATCTTTTTGTGGCTTCGGCCAACATCCTTATTTTAATAATATTGTGACCGAGGTTGCTGTGGCAGAGAATGCGGTTGTGGATCACATCAAGGTCCAAGAGGAAGGTCCCGGGGCGTTACACATCGCAAACACGCACATCCACCAAGAAGCCAACAGTCTCTATACATCCGTAAATATCGATTTTGGCGCTGCGATGGTACGCAATAATCTCAACGTCTCTCTGAATGCTGAGAATTGCGAAAGCCATTTATTCGGTTTTTATATCGGCAAGAAAAACCAGCACATCGACAATCATACTTTTATCGACCACGCGAAGCCGCACTGTTTCAGTAATGAATTATATAAAGGTATCTTGGATGACCACGCCACGGGCGTGTTTAACGGTAAAATATTAGTGCGGCCGGATGCGCAAAAAACCAGCTCACTGCAATCGAACAAGACCCTGCTTTTGACCAACGACGCTGCCATTAATGCAAAACCGCAATTAGAAATTTTTGCTGATGATGTGAAGTGTACCCACGGAGCCACCATCGGGCAGTTGGATGACGAAGCGCTGTTCTATCTCCGTGCCCGCGGCATCGGTGAGGATGTCGCCGAGGCCATGCTGCGCTATGCTTTTGTCGCCGATGTTTTTCAAAATATCAAAATCGATTCGGTACACAAAAAATTGGACGCCGAAATGATGGCTCGCCTGATGCCGGCGGATGAGGAGTAAAACGACATGCAAAGCTTGGTTGACAATCCCGTCATCGTCGAAAAATCTCCGGCCCAAAAGACGCAATTTGATGTTTATAAAATCCGGCAAGATTTCCCGATATTAAACATGCGCGTGCATGGACAGCCTTTGGTCTATCTCGATAACGCGGCTTCATCGCAAAAACCACGTGTGGTTATCGAGCGTCTCCGGCGTTATTATGAAGAAGAGAATGCCAACATCCACCGCGGCGTACATCATTTGAGCGAAGTGGCCACAAAAGCTTATGAAGAGACTCGCCGGACCATTCAAAAGTTTATCAATGCGGCTTCTGTGAAAGAAATTGTTTTTACAAAAGGCACCACGGATGCGATCAATTTGGTGGCGTTTTCATTCGGACGCGCTTTTATTAAGGCCGGCGATGAAATTCTGATTTCGACCATGGAGCACCATTCCAACATCGTGCCCTGGCAAATGCTGTGCGAAATGACCGGCGCGAGATTGCGCGTCGCCCCGATCAATGACCGCGGCGAGATCCTTCTGGATGAATTTGAGAAATTATTGAACGAGAAAACCAAGCTTGTGTCCGTCGCCTTCATATCCAACTCGTTAGGAACCATCAATCCGGTGCGACAGATGATCCGATGGGCTCATCAACTCGACATTCCTGTGCTGTTGGATGCAGCGCAGGCGCTTCCGCACCAAAAAATCGATGTGCAGGAATTGGATTGCGATTTTCTGGCGTTTTCCGGCCACAAAGTTTTTGGGCCTACCGGCAGCGGGGTTCTTTATGCGAAAGAGTCTTTGCTCGAGAAAATGCCCCCGTATCAAGGCGGCGGCGACATGATCACCTCTGTCAGTTTTGAAAAAACCAGTTACAATGAGCTGCCGTACAAGTTTGAGGCCGGGACGCCTAATATCGCTGGCGTCATTGGACTAGGGACAGCCCTGGAATATGTCGAGTCAATCGGTTATGAAAACATCGCATCGCATGAGCGGAGTTTATTGGATTATGCCACGGAAACCCTCTCGGCCATTCCCGGATTACGAATCATCGGCACGGCGAAACACAAAGCCGGGGTCGTGTCATTTGTCTTGCAAGACATCCACCCGCACGATGTCGGAACCATTTTGGATCAATACGGACTCGCCGTCCGCACAGGACATCACTGTACCCAGCCGGTTATGGATCGCTTTCAGGTGCCGGCAACGTCAAGGGCGTCCTTTGCGTTTTATAACACAAAAGAAGAAATCGACAGATTGTCGCACGGAATCGAAAAAGTAATCGAGCTATTTTCCTGATGGATGAGTTGAGAGAGCTGTATCAGCAGGTTATTTTAGATCACAACAAGAACCCGAAGAATTTTCGTAAACTGGAATCGGCCACGCATAGCTCCGAAGGGTACAACCCTCTTTGCGGCGAC
>JBHHWX010000151.1:0-11480 GCA_046756745.1 bacterium
AATTCCTTGATAATAGTTTGAACTGATTTTAGTTTCTCACTACCGGACACTTTTCGAAACTATAGTTTTTGGACGCAGATTTTCACTGATTTTTCTGCTTTTGGGCTGATTCCAATGCGAATAATACTCCAAAAACTGCGTTAATCAGCGTCAATCTGTGTCCAAAACAAAAGTGTCCGGTAGTGAATTTAGTTTAAGAATAATTACATCGTCCACAACAATATCCGGTTTGGTTACACTAAAGTTAACATTTTTTGCTTTCATTTTCAAGAAACTTCTTTAGTCCCTGAGTTGTAAAGTCTTGACGTTTTTTGGCAAGACTTTACAACTCAGGGCTGCTGATGACGCTATTATGTAAGTTACAGCGACAATTTTTTTCTAAACTTTTCAAAAAACCTTTTTGGTTCCGGCTTGTCCGGGTTAGGGAAGATTTAATCAAACTTTTGCCTTGATTCTTTACCGCAAAAACGATATTCTTAAAGCCAATACATTATCGAGGAGGTAGGAACCGATCTATTTAAGACGAAAAGAGTCTCCCCTAAACATTCTTTATATTGCAGGTCTCGGGCGAAGCGGGAGTACAATTTTCCACCGCATTCTTGGGGCAATGGATGGATTCTTACCTGCTGGTGAAATTATCCATTTTGAACGTGGGTTCTCTAACAAAGAATGCTGTAGTTGCGGCGCCAGAATTAGAGACTGTGAAGTCTGGGGTCAGGTGACCCGAAAACTGGAGAAAGAATTTCTCAAAGACGCCGCGCTACTCGATTTCTTTGAACACAGAAGGCATAAAGTAAGATACTTGTTTAATGTATTTTCTACTTTTCCCTCCTGGAAACCACAGTGGTTTACAACAAATCTGAAAGCATATCAGAAACAGCTCCTACATCTTTATCAGGCTGTGCAGGAGACTTCCGGTTGTCGTTTTATTGTGGATTCCTCAAAAAATCCCGCATACGCCAAAATTCTTGCTGAAATACCACAAGTAAAGCTTTATGTAGTACATCTCGTTCGGGATAGTCGAGGGGTGGCTTTCTCACTTAGTAAAAGAAAGCAACGTCCGGGGGTGCCGGGGCGTGAAGAATATTTTGACCAATTCAAGCCTATCATGGCCGCGATTCTCTGGTGCACGACCAACTTTCTGACTGAAAGACTTAGCAAAAAAGCCTGCCGATATGTACGCGTCCGTTACCGTGATTTTGTAAGTTCACCCGACAAAACCATAAAAAATGTCTTGAAAAGCATGGACATATATACGGGACCGGAACAATTGAGCCATTTGACGGATCATACTGTCGAATTAAATAAGACACATATCCTGTCTGGCAATACCGGACGCTCACAAAATGGCCGAATCAAAATATCCGAAGATATAGAGTGGAAAGCCAAAATGAGGCTGTCCAGTAAAATACTTCTCACTGTGTTGACATTTCCTTTTCTCTTTCGTTATGGATACTTTTCAAGCAATGGCAAAAAGCATTATGGATGACTTGTTTTCGTGTTGATCACATCGCTAAATTCATACCTATTTTATTTTCAAGAAAACTTCTTGGGGGAGGGTATAAATAATTGGCTGCACAGCCCAATCTTTAGAAAGTCCTACCTTCACTAAAAGGGACTATGCAGCCAAATGATTATTTTCTGATTTTTAGTATGGCCAGCAATCCGTGCCCACATCCAATGCCGCGCTGCATGTTGGCTTCCAGACTGCGGAGGGCGTATCCCAACTGGGGTTCAATAATGTTCGATCTGGGCTCGCCGTACCACATCCAGCCTGTATCATTTATTACCCGATCAAGGGTCATCAAAGCAAACTGTAACGGTGTTGAGAAGTCGGACCAGCCGTCTAATTCTACCAGAGGGATGTTCTGCTTTAAGCGCTTTTGACAATACCGCACCAGAATATTCCAACTCTTTAGCAGCTCGTTTAGAAAAGGCGAGACTTCAGGATGCGACGGGATCATTTCAGAATCCAAGATCAACTTTCTCAGCTCTGTTCGCCTGTAATCCTCATGCAGGCTGTTGACGGTTCGACGAATGGGCTGTAATTTCGGATTGTACTCTTTCGTATCAGTGTGTCGGCCCACGAAAATGGAGCGGTCGAATTTTTTTAGTAGTTGTATCTCTCTTCCTGCTTCCGCTGAGATTTCTTGAGCCAGCTCTTCCACTTCAGCCACCGTCCAGAAACGAAGTGGAAAGCGCTCAATTTCCATATCCGAATCGAATTCGGAATAGAGATAACTCATTGAATACTCGCTTACCTTTTCTTCCTCGGTTTTTGCAGACCAGTAGCCGGGCCATTCAATGGAGTACCTGCCAATCAAGTCCAGCACGATTAAACTGTGATTTTGGCTGTGCTCGCAAATATCGCGGAGTAAAGACTTTAAATCTGCTTTACTCAAATGGGAGAGCGACCCGTAGGAAGAAAAATAAATGTCGAACGGAGGTTCATGGCCTCTTATTTTAGCTAAGCCGTCTCTCAAATCCGCTTGCATAAATCTTACATTGGGTTTATCACCATAGATTTCGCTGCCTTTTGCAACCATAGCACCGCTTAAGTCCAATCCTAAATAGCACTCGAGTTCGCTTTCTGGTAAGACTCGATCGTGTTGTAGGCCTAAATCTAAGTCGCGTTTTTCTATTTGAGTAAGAATTTCAAATCCCTGCCCCGTTCCGCAGCCAAGATCCAGAACTCTTATTTTTCCCTCCGCTTGTTTTTTCTTCCACACTAAATCGGTTAGGAATGGCCGCAGTGTAAAACGGGTGACTTGGTCCTCCCAATAACTTCGAACGTTGTCATATTTTCCAGACAAATTACCGACGTTTAAATCGTAAGCGCCGTTTTTCACAGCTTCTGTGTAGGTTTTATCCACTGTTTCTTTCACGCTCTCTCCATAAATTAGTGCAGTTCTCCTTGCCATCTCCCGACCAGTTTATCTGCGACGGGATGATCAAAAAAGCGCCTGAAAATGTCGTAATAAAAAAGTTCTTCTTTGGAGGAAACCGGTGCGCCAAGACTTTTAGCTTTTTCGAGTTCTTCCTCGGTGATATACTCTGCTTTTTGTTGAAACACAGTGGATGAACCGCACCCTTGCGCAAATTCCATTTTGTCACGCCATACGATTTCTTTGGGAAGCATACCTTCGAACGCCTTTCGCAACAGTCCCTTCTCAATACCAAAAGTTCGGTACATTTTCAACAGCGGATCGATGCTTAAGACAGTTTCGATAAATTCGATATCGAGAAAAGGCACGCGTCCTTCTAAGCCATGGGCCATGGTCATGCGATCAACCCTTTGTAAATTGAGGTTGTGTAAACCATTGATTATTCTAATCGATTCACGCTGCAAGGCGCTTGCATCATCGTAGTCATTGAAATAGCTGTAGCCTGCGAAAAGCTCGTCAGAGCCTTCTCCCGACAAAATGACCTTGACATATTGGCTCGCTAATTTGGAAACGAAATAGCAAGGAAGAGCGCTCCGCACCAAAGCCGGATCATAAGATTCCAGATGGTAAATGACATCAGAAAGAACCTTTGTCATTTCAGCCTCAGAATAGATATACTCATGATGAATGGTGCCGATGTGTTCCGCCGCAATTCTTGCTGTCTTCAGATCGGGCGAATCTGAAATCCCGACGGAAAAAGAGTGCAGCTCATCGATTTGTTCTTTCATCAGAGCGGCGACAATGCTCGAATCCAGCCCGCCGCTTAGAAACACCCCGATCGGCACATCAGACATCAATCGTTTCTTAACACTTCTACGCAAAGTTTCCTGAATTCTTGCAATAGCCACGTTTTCGTCTGTAACAAAATCCTCGATTTCAGGCAGACGATAATAAGGCTTAAATCCGGCAGTTGGATGGAAGAAGTGCCCGTTGGGGAACTCCTGAATGAGCTCGGCAACATTGATGAGGGTTTTTACTTCCGAGGAAAATAAACGCAGTCATCATCTGTTCCGTAGTAGAGCGGCTTTATTCCGATCGGGTCGCGGGCAACGTAAAAAGAGTCGGGATCGGAAAGGATAATGCTAAACATGCCATCCAAATGTCTGGCGGTGTGTTTTCCCTTGCACAGGTAGGTTGGAATGATCACCTCACTGTCCGTATTTGTAGAAAATGGATAATGTATAGCAAAATTCTTTTTAAGTTCTTTGAAATTGTAAATTTCGCCGTTGCACACCAAGTCAAATCGGCCATCCAGTGAGTTCAAAGGTTGATGACCCTTTTCAACATCGATAATTGACAGGCGACGATGTCCCAAAAAGTAGTCTTCGCCTTTTACCACACCACAGTCATCCGGACCGCGGTGTTTTAGCGATTGTAACATCGATTTATATCGCGTTTCGTTTTGCTTTAATTCTCCAAAAACACCAAGTATCCCGCACATTTTAATGATTCAATTTCTGATTGATTTGTATTCAAATGAAGCAAAATGATGAACTAGAGCCATTAGTCTATCCTCCCTTCCGTAATGGATCTGTTGTCGCTGAATATTGGGCTGAATAACATACACTTTTATAATCTATGCATAGCTTTGAGCCACAGATCCGGTGGTGGCTTGCGCGGGAACAATTCATGTTTGACACAGTGCTGAATCTTGTTAAAGATGATAAGCGTGCGAGTGCATTGCGAACAGCGATCTATATGGGCTTTTGCGTTTTCCCAATCAATCGGTGAAACTTCACCATCCAAATGAGCAGAAATAATTCGCTCAATTTGTGAACATTTCAAAGTGTTTACCAGGTGCTTAATTCTTTTGGCCCCTCCCGTTGTAATTCATGTATCGTTTTGAGAATATATTCGGCATATTTGCGATGGCCGGAATTATTAAAATGAGCGTTGGGTAACTTCATATAGTCCCCTCGGTCGAGAAAATCCGGAATGTAAGGATCGAACGCTTCCAAAATCTCAAGGTTATAGTCGATGCTAGTATAGATGCTTACTTTTTCCGGATGCACGGGGATAACAAATAACATAAACTGAGCGCCGTTCTTTTTACAAATCCTTTTAATTCTGGCCAAGGCTCGTTTAGTAAAATCATATTTGAGTTTCATCGATTCATGGTTAGGAGAGGAGCCAGTTGTAAAATGCTTTCTCAATTTAGCTAAAGCAACCCAAGCATAGGTACCTACAACCGAACGCATAAAAATCTTACGCAGGCTACTCTTCAGCGTTGTATCTGTAGTAACAGCGTTACTTTTGCTTAGATAATATTCATATGCTTGTTGTGGTGTCATGTAATTGCCGTCTTTATTAAAAGCGTATAGCATCTTTGCGTTCGTATCATGGAATAGACTTTTGTAAGGAAGCATCGGACGGGAACGACGTCTCAAATCGTTTCCCATATAGAACATAACCGCGACGAAATCAGGTTTAAGTAGGGGTACATATTTTTCCGCTAAGTAGGCATACTGGGTTGGACCCGTACCGGGAATTCCCGTATTAAATGTAACAAAGCCGCTCCTCGAGATTATATCCACAAAGCAATTTGTTAGAGGTCGCGCACTCGAACCCCAGGCAAACGAATCTCCCAAAAATAATATTTTAGGTTGACCGTTTTTCGGATGTGGATTAAACTCGGCACCCCGAAACCCATCTGAGTTGATCTGAATGTGTTCTGACCAATTATAATTCGGATTGGCCTTAAATACGCCCTCTGAGTCTGTGGCAAAACTATCGTAAACCTCTAATCGATCTACAGGTCTGAATCTTTTATATCGCGGAACATAGCCCGTTTCCTTCCCTAAGAGCCTTAAGGCAAATTCACCTGCAACAAGAGTCAACAATGCGGAAATACAGGCAAGAGCCAGTTTGGAAATGAGTAGGTGCCTATTAAACCAGCTACGGTTGTTTTGCGCTACTACATGTTGATGCATTGCTTACCGAAAACTCTAGTCTAGCGTGAGTTTACTACGAATTGAGGTATTTAAATGCCTCAAGTTTTTTATAAACAAAAAATTACGAGAATCAAAAAATGTATACACCAACAATTGTTTTTCTAACTCAAAAATTTACTTATACTTAAATTGCTTACAAAAAGTGCATGCATTTTTTACTTATGTTAAGATATGGAATATGTTAAAGTTATACAATAGAAAATTCATTGGTTTCAGTGTATACACTTTGTTATATAGATAACTTGTTGATAATAAAAAATTAGACAAAGGGAACTTCTGGATTCATAGTAAACTCACGCTAGGTTGCATTAGAAATTCTCGTATCCCTCAACCAGCCTCTTTGTACCCTTCTTTTCGAACTCGACCACAATCATTTTGTGGTTCCCCGAGGTTCTTTCTTTTTTCTTGACTTCGCCGCTATCTTTGAAGCGAGGGTGACGAATCTTCTGTCCAACCCAATACGTGGAAGCCGGGTCATAGTCTAGAACTTTTGAGAGCGCCTCTTTTCTGCGATTGAATTCTTCTTCCGTCAGAACACGCCCTGACTTTAAGATTTTTTTGAGGGGCACATCGCTCACCATCAAACATTGGCTGCAACGTAGACGGAGGACGCCATTTGCCTTGCCCTCCTCCCAAAATGTTAGCTTTCCAAAGGCGCCGCATTGCCCGCAAATTCCTTTGTAATTGACTCTCTGGCGTTTCAAGACATTCTCTCCCATAATTATGTTTATTCAATTCAACAAAATTTTGGAGATGCCCAGACACAAAAGAGGTCACAACCAAAAGTAATCTGAGCATCTCCGCCCAGTGTGGAGGTGAGGGCAGTCTTGGTTCTCCTTAATGTGGTTTACGCGCTGAAGTAAAAGCCTCAAACTGCTTTTTATATATTTCATCAAGATACTGCTCTTTGTTCACCTTTCTATCGGTCTCACTATATCTTTGAAAAAGACCACACTCCCCAAAGTATTCGCTCCGGCAAAACTTCTTTTCTTCAAATATGCTTGGGTGAAAAAGGTCGTTGAATGCAGCACAAAGATTTCTTTGACTTTGAATCAGATACGGACATGGCATTTTTAATTTGCCTCTTTCGGATTTTGTAAAGGTTTGCAAATTTCCAAAAGTGTTATGTCGAAAACCAAGTTTTTGCCAGCAAACGGATGGTTCAAATCCAAGGTAATCTTCGGGGCGGAAACATCGACTACCCTGACTTTGCCCATCTTGCCGTCGGTTTGCGGCAGTTCCACGATCTTACCCACTTCATAAGTGACAGCATTTGGCAAAAGCTCTTTCTCCACTTCCATGATGAGGTCCTCTCGATGGAGTCCAAAAGCTTTTTCCGGTGGAACCGTTACGGTTTTCGTTTGTCGCGGTTCCATGCCTAAGACAGCCTCTTGCAGGCCCCGGATTATTTGGGACTTCCCCAAAATAATTTCAATAGGCTCACCATTTTTCGAAGAGGATATAACCTTGCCATTATCCAATTTTCCTGTAAGGTGAATTTTTACTTTATCCCCTGATTTTGCCTTTGTCATTGCGTTATCTCCCTATTTTTGCAATTTCGGTATTTTATCATAGTGATTTCATTTCCCGATTTATTAAATTGCACTTCATCCATGAAATGTCGGATGAAAAAGAGACCCCGGCCGTGCTTTTTGCCAAGGTTCTCCACTTTCGTTGGATCAGGCAGTTTCTTATGATCAAAGCCTTTACCCTCGTCGGCAACTTTGAAAACAACCATTTCGGTGTTGATCGACACTCGTGCAAATACCTTTTTTCTTGCGTCATTCTTATTACCATGAATGATAGCGTTTGCCACGGCTTCAGATAGTACAAGAGGAAATTCATCCTCGTCAATGTTCGCTGTGCCAATTACAAAATTCACCAGTTGAGAAACGACTTTCCGAATATATTGGGTCTGACTCGGGACGTTGATATCCTTTCTATGTGAACTGGTCATAATATATCTCAGTTATGCCAATGTGTGTTTAAACCAAGGGTTTTGGAGTTTGCCTGCCCCCCATTCTGTCGAGAAATTCCTCCACGTCGAGCATCCCAGAATATCGCCCGACAAGCTGACCTTGGTGAAAGATTAATAAGCTTGGCACACCATACACTTCATATTTCTGCGCTAACTCTTTTTCGGATTCCCAGTCTATTTCAACCAGCTTCCGGTTTTCATTTAATTGATTATCCAATTCCTTCATGAGCAAACGCATCGCCCTACATACTTCACTCCAATTAATCCAGAAGTTCACAAAAACCAATTGCGACGATTCCAGAACCTCTTTCTGAAAGTTATCGCGATTTACTGACTGCAACATGGCATCTATTTATATCTAATTATGTAGCTCAATTGCAGAGCCAAAAAATTAAATTCCAACTCTTTTGTTAAGCCGTCGCTGCCGCCTTTGGGCTAACATCTTCGCGTCTTTCCTTTTTCGGCTTGGTTTCCTGAAGTATCTTGATTGCTTATAATCTTTCAGAATACCTGCACGCCGGCATTGCTGTTTAAATCTTCTCAGCGCGCGGTCTATGGACTCGCCCTTATTCAATCTTACAGTTACCATATTCACCCACAGAAAATAGAAACTCGTACCCACTTTCCACACACCTTATAATTTTGTCTTCCATTATTCTATCCCTAATCGGCTAAATTTGTGGTGCTATTTTAGGAAGGTGTCTTCAATTAATATATCCTAAAGCTCTTAATCTCTCCGATACTTCTTCATCAAAAACCGATTGGCCTTTCCCGATTTTGAAATCTTTATTCTTTTGTTGCCACTCCTGGAGTTGCTCTTGAAGCTGCGATGCAACGACGGGTTTGGAATTGATAATATTCTCAAGCTCATCCGGGTCTTCTTGTAAATCATAAAGCTCGTGTTCTCCATTTGAATTCCAGATGAATTTATACCTTTCCATACGAATGGTCCTTGATGTCATGCTATCCATACTTTTAGGGGCCGTGTTTTCGGAAATGGTGAATTTGCGGTTACGGACTTTTTCCAAATCACATAAGCTGACGAAACCCTTGTGCTTTAATTTAGCAGAATCGGCGCCCGCTAACTCCAGTAGGGTCGGATACAGATCGGATAATTGAACCTGTTTAGACATTCGCCCTCCGGGTTCAAATGTATCGTTATATCTAATTATCAGAGGCACACGAATCAATTGCTCGTACAAAGCGGTTCTATGGCCGAGTTCATCGTGCTCACCCAAGCTGTCACCGTGATCGGATGTAATGACCGTGACTGTGTCTTCCGTAAGCCCACACGATTTTAGAAACTCAAGCAGTTCACCAATTTTTTGATCAAGATAATTTAGCTCTCCATCATACAAAGCCGTCAAAATTTCTATATCTTCCTTTCTTCTTTTTTTTGAAGCATTGAGTATTTTGCTCTTTTCCGGATTGACTCGTAATACGCGCCATCCGGAATATCGAGAAGGCATAAACTTTCTGTCATGCGGATGGGGCGGGTAGTATTTCTCATGACATTCCATGTAATTAACATACATAAAAAACGGTTTTTCTTTGTCCCATGATTCCGAAAGCCATTTTTTGATTCTTTGGTTGGTGAATTCCGCCCCGCTATCCTGCGTGTTTTTTTGTTCCTTTACCATCTTCTTTAGATGTCTGAGCAGACGAGTGAATGCAAGCAAAGGCGCGCCCAATTTCCCCAGCTTTCGCAATTGAATGTTAATTCTCGACATGAGAGTTCTTTTTATGCCTCTCGGATGCGTGATGCGCCAGATGTCTTCTACATGACCGAAACCCCGTGTAAGCCCTGTTGCCGGGCTAATATAGGCATTATTGGAAAAACAACAGGTTTGATACCCCTCATCTTTCAGAATTCCGGCAAGAGTCGGGTGATTTTTCGGTAAGGCGTCCTTAGAAATGGTTACGTCATGGTTTACGGGATATAGCCCTGTGAATACCGAAGTATGCGCGGGCAAAGTCCAACAGCTTTCTGAAATAGCCTGTTCGAAAAGCACTCCCTGAGTGGCAAACTTGTCTAAGTTGGGAGTTGTGTTTCTGTGGTAGCCATAACAAGACAGATTTGCAGAGCGCACAGAATCCATGAGAATCAACAGAACATTCGGCTTTTTTTGCATCCCAGCACTCCGTCGGTTAAATCCAATCTTTCGAAAACAAAAATTTCAAATCTTTGACATAATTGCAAAGTCACCCCACGCAAATTCAATACCAGGACTTTGAATGACTTTTGAGCGAGTTTCAAAAAAAACTCTTTGATCTAAAAAGCTAAAGATAGGCAGGTAGAGTAATGATTGTAAAAACAACACCTTAGGACTCTAACGGACAATTAGAATAGAAAAAAATTAAAAGGGGAAAACTTATTTACTTAATTTGAGAGGGAAAATTTGAAGGGAAACGTAGGTTGCATGCAACATTGTTGTTGCAACAAAAATGTTGCAATATTTGCCGCACAGCTTTACAATTTTGGTGTTTTAGGAATCCTCATTTCGCGCATTTTTCTCCATAAGGTAGTTCGATGAACGCCAAATTTGCTTGCAGCGCGAGTAACATTCCCTCCGGTTTCTGTAAGAGCATTACGTATTTTAACTTCATCGGTTAGGTACGACTCTCCTGGTAGTGAAGTATTGAAGAGCCTAGTTTCCGCTGCTCGAATTTCTTCGGGAATACACAAAGGATCGATCATATTAGATTGGCTGATGATTGCAGCATGTTCAATCGCGTTCTCCAGTTCCCGTACATTGCCGGGCCAGGGATAAGCTTTTAATAGCTGCATCGCTTCTTTAGTCACACCCAGGATGTTACAAGCATGCTGGCGGTTGAACCTTTCGATAAAATATTTACTCAACACGGGTATGTCCGATTTCCTTTTTCTTAATGGCGGTAAATTAATTTGAAGCACTTTGATACGATAATATAAATCTTTCCTAAATATCCCCTGCCGGATCAAATCCGGTAAACTTCTGTTTGTTGCGGAAATGATGCGGACATCTACTTTTGTGCTCTTGGTGTCGCCCACCCGTTCAATAGTCTTTTCTTGCAATACCCGTAATAAATTTATTTGAATTTCCGGTGATAACGTGGCTATTTCATCCAGAAAAATGGTGCCGCCATCGGCCATTTCAAAGCGCCCGGGTCTCTCTTTGATGGCGCCAGTGAATGCGCCCTTGACATGGCCAAAAAGATCACTCTCTAACAAAGAGTCGGTCAGCGCAGAACAGTGAACTGGAATAAATGATCCTTTGGAGCGCTGGCTGCGTTTGTGGATCGCCCGAGCGTCCAGCTCTTTACCCGTACCGGTTTCTCCATAAATGAGCACAGCCGCGTCCGTTGGGGCTACGGTCTCTATCAGAGAGAAGACTTTTTTCATAGAGGCGTTACTGCCAATTAGGGTTTCGAACCGTTGTTCGTATGGTTCTTGTTGGTGAAGTTTGCTTACTTCTGAAATATCGTGGAGAATTAAAATTATACTCTTTTTCGTTGTTTCAGGATCGTCAAAAAAGACGGTATTCACTAAAAACGCTTTCATTTCGCTCCGAGTCGTTTGCATTTCTATATTTTATTGTTTTTTATAACGCGCTTGTTAAAATTGTT
>JBHHWX010000152.1:0-11475 GCA_046756745.1 bacterium
ATATCGCGCGCTTGTTTTATGATATTGACGCGTTGAATGTATTTTCGCGCCACTTAACCCCAAAGACTTAGGCTGTAAGCTCCACAAAAATAACACGCTAAAGCGTGAACACCTTATTTCCCCTGCGTAAAAATCCGGTTCAACCGTTCGATCCCGGTCTCGAGCCGTTGCGGAGATTCTCCGGTAAAGCAGAGCCGAATCCAGGACGTGAAATCTTTGCCAAACGCGTCTCCCGGCGCGATGGAGACCCCGCTGTCGAGACACGCTTCGACTAACTGTTCGTAATTGCATCCGGACAAATACTTTTCGGTGGGGAAGAAAATAAAATAGGCGCCTTCCGGCGTGTAAAAATCGATCTGTAGTTTTTCCACAAACAGATCACGCAGATCCAGATAATGCTGTTGCACCTCGTGCAGCCATTGGTCGCGGGTTTGCACCGGTTCGACCATCATGTACTGGGCGATGGTCGAGGCGCCGTAAATCTGATGCACCATGATCTTGTTGATATTTTTCACGACGGTGTCCTCTCCGGCCAGATAACCCAATCGCAGGCCGGCAAACATAAATGATTTCGAAAACGTGAACACCGACACGGTTTGCTCCAACAGTCCCGGCAGACTTGCAATCGAAATGTGGGGATGTCCAGGGAACGTGAGCCCGTCATAGGCTTCATCGGAAATGACCCACAAATGATGGCTGCGGGCGAATTCGGCGATCTGCTCTAACTGTCCACGGGTGAGCACTTTCCCGCTGGGATTATTCGGTGAATTCAAATACAAAGCAACGGTTTTAAGGGTCACAAATTGTTCGAGATAGCCGGCGATGTCCAGATCCGGATTTTCATAAAGCTCCGTGTAAAAAGGCGCTTCCACCGGGGCGCCGTCCGCTACTTTGACCATTCCGATAAAAAGCGGCCAAAACGGGGAAAGCAGCAGCACTTCTTCTCCGGGCGCCACCAGGCTCATGACGGTTGCGCTGAGGGCGTTGGTCGCCCCGGCAGTGACGAGAATATTCTGCGATCCTATTGGAAGGTGATTGTCGGTATTTAATTTGTCTGCCAATACGTCCCGCAGCGGTTTCACGCCAAAAGTATTGCAATACCGGTTGAAATCACGATGTCGCTGCCGGGTCGCCTCTGCGATGGGCAGATGAAATTTCGGAGGTAAATAAGTGTCGCCAATATGCAGCTTGATGAGGTTTTCTCCCTGAGCGGCGATTTTGGCGGCAAATTTTTCAAACACCGACCCACCAATTTGAGCGACCCGTGCGGAAAAATTGGGAAATTTTGGCATGGCATGTCCTCGCTATTTTTGATATTATCACCCAAGTCTTGCAAAAAATTGCAAACTTTTCTCAAGGTCAAGGATTATGAGCGCGGAACGATGGATTATTGGAGTACTGGATCAATGTAAAATGAAATTTTACAAAAATCCAGTAATCCATCAATCCAATAATCCGTTACACTTCCTCAACCGGCAATCCCTCCGTGCGCATGATCTTCAGTGCATTCGTGGTTGGACACGGTCCCGGACGCAGTTTGTAATCAAATACCATTTTGCCGTTTTCCACGTGCTCCTTGAAGTGGTAATTGCTGAGATTAGCAATCGTGTCCGCTAATTTTGTCAAATCCAGATCGTGAGTCGAGACCGCGCCGAAGCCGTTTTTCTTTGCAAGCGCCTGAATGTAAGAGCGCCCGCCGATGTAGCGTTCGCGATTGTTGGTCCCTTTAAAAATCTCATCGATCAGAAACAGCAGAGGCAGAGGATGCTCGCGATCCAATTCGGTGAGCAAAGCTTTCAACCGCCTGACTTCGGCATAAAAAAAGGAGAAACCGTCGGTGACCGAATCATTAATGTGCACGCAGGTGAAAATACGGAAAACCGCCGTTTGCAGCTCGGCAGCGTTCACCGGGCCGCCGGCAAAAGCCAGACACAAGTTGGCGCCGATGGTTTTCAAAAAGGTACTTTTGCCGGACATGTTCGATCCGGTGATCAGAGCGACGTCTCCGCAAGCACGGAAAACGACGTCGTTGCATTTTTTCTGGTCGTCCGGAATGAGCGGGTGTCCTAAATCCGCGGCTTTGAAAATGAATGGGGTCTTTTTCTTATCTTCAAGAATGTCAGGGAAGACAAAGTCGGGGTTGAGATAGGCAAAATTGGCCAGGGAAACCAGGGCTTCCAGCTCAAACAAAACGTCCAGCCAAAGCGGCAGGCGCTCGGTTAGCGCCGCTTTATTTTTTTCTAAAAAATACGCGCACAAGAAATCCCAGGGGATGAAGGTGTTTAAAATCAAGCCCAGCAACGGGTTCATCCGCAACCCGATGGCGGAACTGACCCAGGTCATTCGAAAAAGCTGTTTGGAGGGTTGACTTTTTTTCTCCCAGAAAGGGCGGCATCTTCTTTGAAGGTTGGCATTTTTTGCGTACTTGTAGGATTCCAAATAACCGGACACAGCTTTAAATTTTTTCAATTCGTCAGAAATAAAAACCGCATCATCCATCAAAGGTTGGCTGATGTCATGATTCATAAAATAAACAATGGCGTAAAGGGTCAGTGAGGCGATCCAGAACGCCGGCAAGCCCATAAACTTGTTTAATAAAAACAAAGCGATGTTGACAAAAGCTAAGCCTAACGATCCGAGCAGTACCCAGTTAAATGCGCTTCGCAAGCGATGTTTTTCGAGAAAAAACAGAAGCTTTTTGCCCTCGAGCTGCTCTTTGGATATTAATTTGTAGGCTAACAACAGCTTGTCTCTAAAGCGAGTTAAAGGTGCCAGCTCTTTGACGATTTTCTGGCGTGTGAGGATCGCTTCTAATTTGGGTTCGCTCTCCAACAGCCACTGTCGTAAAAGCTCGCTGCCATCCTGTGAAATCGTAATATCCAAAAGCCGGTGCAGCGATTTTTCCCCGGTGATATCGAGGTCGGTTTCGAAAAAGTGGCCGGGATCAGCCGCGCTGCCAGCATGCCTGGGAAGCTGCTTCCAATCCAAATCCATGCGCGCCAACTGGGTGATTTTAAGCTGTCGCCAGATTTCATGTTTTCTCACACTGAGGTCCACACGCCGGTGGAAATAAGCGACGATGTTGAATAGGAAAAGCGTTGCCCCTAAAGTCGCCCAGCCGGCGCTGTGATTGATCAGGTTGTAAACCGTCAGTCCGAGTATCAGCCCGGCAACGACGATACTCAATCGATACCAGGAAAAGCGGTTGCTTAGCTTTCTGAGATGTTCGCTGCGTTTCGCCAACCGTTCTATTTGGCTCTTGATGAGCCGGCGTCTTTTGGCTTTCTTTGGGGTTGATTTCATGCGTGTGATATCGTTTCGAGCCCGAGCTGAATGGCACGAAGCTGCAGCTTCGAGGCCGTGGCTAAATCTAACGGCGTAATTTCAAATTCCGCAATGGTTTCCGCAATGGACCGGTTCTGTTGCAGCCGGATTCGCAGCTCCGGGATTTTATCTTTAAACGCCAGATAGGATTCCGGGATTCCAGCGGGGGAATTTTTTCTTTTTTTGTTTATCACAAACAAGGGCAGCTCCGTGACCAGGCAGAGGGGATCGCCGCCTAATTGTCGAACGAATTCCATAGAGCTGTCGTGGAAAAGCGCGGCCATTTCTGCATCGCCTTTGTTTTTAAAGAACCGGCGCATGGCTTGGCCTTCCGGGGTTGTGGTGAATCCCGCTTCGATATAGTGAAATCCCTTTTCACCGTGCCGGTCGTGATCGTGGAGGTTCAATCCGAAATCCAGAGCCGCTCGCGCAAATTTTTTTCTGAGCTGTTGTGTCCGTTCAATCCAGTGTCGTTCGATAAGCAGAAAGGCGCCTTCGGAGAAACTCATACTGTGCAAACTGGCATGCATGGCAACCGGCCCGTTCTCCCTCAGGAATTGCGAAACGTGTCGATTTTCGGGACGCATTGCAGGGAACCCGAACTCCAGGTCGCGCCCGGGCAGCTCGCGAAATACACCCTCGAGATAGGCTTCGACGTGCGGCCATTTTTTTATCCAGCCCTGGTTACGGGCTTCCCCGTCCGGATTGATGTGCGGGACGACCAAGAATTGAAACGTTATAAATAATTCTTTCAGCCGGTCTTTGTGCCGAATGCTGTTGAGAAGAAATGTCCGCAGGGTTTCGGGACCCACCGGCTCGTCCGAATGGGCGCCCGCGATCAGGCTGACCCGTTGAGCCCCGTGTCCCAAAATAACCACATCGATGCGACGGCCGGCTTCGCTCTTGCCGATCTCGTGATAAGCGGCGATATCTGGGTTGGATGAGCAGGCCGCTTTAATTTGCGGGCGGAATTCATCGCAGGTTGTAAATCTGATTTCCGTGTTTTCGATGAGTGATTCAAACATACTGTTGGTGGAGTTGTTATGAAAACGAATCAAGTTAATAAAAAGCTCTGCAAAATTCAATGAAAAGCCTTTAGGCAATTAAGAACATTGACATTTTTGGCACAAATGAGTATGTTCATGTACACAAAATTTTGTTATTGTACATTAAGTCAAATGAGATTTGTTATGATTAAGGTTTCAGCGACAAAGTTTTGCAATAATCTATTTGATTACCTTGATAAAGCAGAGGGGGCGAGACGATTGTTATTCAGCGTAATCATGAGGACGTAGCACGGTTGGTAGCGATGAAAAGCGTGAATTGGTGAGACAGGGTGACGATCAAGCCCGAGATACTCGTCTCACCTGAAGAATTGATTAAGCCTATAGAGGACATTTGGGGGCGTACAGCGCCATGCTTTCCACTTGAATATCATCTTCTCTGTCGGAGCTATCACTTGCCCTGATAAATGTTGTAATATTTTTTAGAACTTATTTGCCAACTAAACCTGCCAGCTTTAATCAATCCATTCGCTGCCATTTCATAATAGCGATTGTTGTCTTTCTGGTACAATTCCATAGCTCTTCTCATCGATTCATAAAGACTGTCGACTAGGTCTTGACACCACGGGTTTTTTTCTCTGCTCGCAACATTTGCGCTTGCATTGACGAAATTTTCTATATTTACTAAATTGTAATTGTTTTTTGATTCCTCAAATAGAAATCCATTGACTTCATCATCAATCTGGTCAACTAACCCACCCGTTTTTCGTGCAATGACTAATGTTCCATTGACCATGTATTCAATCGCTGCCCCGAAAGGTTCGTATATGGATGGCATTATCCCAAAAGTACTGCCGATTTGCAGTTCTTTAAATCCCTTTTCCATCCTAATTGGGAAAACAGTGATATTTCCGTTAGATTTTTGATTTATCATCTTATGAAAGTAATCTAAATCAGAGGCGCGTATGGGCATTGGAGTGAATACGGCTTTTATTTCATCTTCATTAAATCTTTGCAGCGCTTGCAGCAAGATATCGAATCCTTTTTGATTCAAATCTAATCTTCCGCTCATGAGAATAATCGGAACATTTTCAGGAAGTCGGGCCTTCACCCCACTTTGGGTTCCGGTTGTTAAAGGTCCGCCTTTGTAAGTCAATGGTCCAAATCGTTCAGGTGGCTGATATTCGTCTAAGACTTTAAGCAGTTCGAGCCTCTTCTCGAGTTTGATCCGTTTCAATTCTCTTATCGTGTTGGGAGTCACTTTTTTTGATTTGCCGAGATTCTGAAATTCTGAAAACTCGTCAGGAAAATTAACAAACATTCCATTATTGACACCACGAATATGACCGGCATTCATTATCTCCTGTAAATGCGGGATAAAATGCCGGGTATGAAGGATATCCTCCTTAAGCTCCATTGCAAAATTATCGCTGACAGTCGTCACAGAAGTGTCCACAAGTTGCACACCAACTTTGAGAGCCGTTAAATCATTTTTTGCTTTTTGACGCATTTTATATTGTCTATCTTCATCAAGAATCTCTGCTAATGAGTCAAGTTGAAGCCACCCCGAATCAAATGGATTGTGCATTGTGTAAACACTTCCGCAAGATTCAAGAGTACCGTCTATCATAGCAATCTTAGAAGTCAAGGCGATCAAAATTGTCTGCCAGTCCTGTAAATGGAATATCATGTTTTTGTGGATTCCTAACTTCTTCAAGGCAAATGGAACAGATTTGCAAAAGAATAGCGAATTTTTCTGAAGCGCCAGATTATTTCTTCGTCTGCTGTCAGGATGATAAACATACGGATCATTGAGCCGATTTTTAGCCCCAAAAAAGGGGTCGGCTTTTAAATAGTATTCTTTTATCAATCCTTTTGAAGGGATTGCATAGGTATAACTATATTCAAATATTTTCACCTCTATTTGCTCGTTGGCAAAGGGTACCGTTACAGATTGCTTGGAAGATAATTCAGTTTGTTTCATAATATTCGGATAAAAGGGCGTCATCAGAATGACATTTGGAATGTGCTTCACTTCTCTTAAGTAGGGCAAAATTTTGGTTGTCACGGCTGCTAATCCGCCACTCTTCGCAAATCTACTTTCAAAAGAGCAGAACACGACACAGTCTATTTTTTTTAACTGTTGTAGCTTCTTTTTAAGAACACGAATTTCATGCCGCTGAAAAAAGTTCTCCGCCATTTCTGTGTTTTCTGTCCAGTAATTGAATTCTAAATCCATTGACTCCTCTCCAAAACTTCCTCCGAAGTCAAGCCGTAGAGCGGCGGCGTTTCTATATTGAGAATGGAGAGGTAAAGATAGATTTGACCGCGATGATGAATTTCATGCTCGATCATAGCCCGCATCCATTTCCAAACGGTGATGGTGGCGCCGTTCGGCGTTTCACATTTCTTCATTAAGTCGGCATCGCTCAGACCGGCGATGATCGACCGCGATTCCTCATGCATTTTTTCCATGTAAGCCACTACATTGTCGTATCCGTCGGCTAATTCTTTGCCGTGGCCGGGATAACGGCTTCTTTTAAACTGAAAATTCTCCGCAAACATGAAACGCTCTAAAGCGGCAAGATGTCTCAGCAAATCGCCGAAGGTGAACGCGCCCTCTTTGTAAGTCCAGTCGATTTTATCCGGCGGGATGGTTTTCACCACGCGCATCGTGCGGTGACGGATGCGTGTGTAGTAATCGAGAAAGGTTTTTGCGGATTTAATTTCCATGCGTTCCATTTCCTTATTTTCTGCTAAATTTCTCTTTTGGCGCGACTTGTCCGAAGGCCTCTTGCCTGAGCGCGCATTCCTGTTTGGCTCGGCGGGGACGCCTTCGCGAAGAGATTTAAATCGCGTATTTTCGAGTTTTCGGTCAATCACTCACCTAAATTGAGCGATTCCTGACCGGGGGAGGGGCGGTGTACAAGCTTTAGCTTGCTGGGGTGAGAGGAAAAACACGCTGAAGCGTGAACACCTTATTCTGAACACCCGAACCCGTTGATGGGACCATTCAAAGCTAAATCGCTCAATTTAAGACTCAATTAAAAATCGCATTAAACCACACCAGGGTAATCGCACCGGGACACATAAACCGGATCGCGAAACCCCAGACTTTCGCGTTTGAAACCGGCAGTCCCACAAAGTTTTTTCCCAAGCATTCCGCGCCCATGTTCAGTTCGGCAACTGCCTTGTCCAGGCCCCAAACCCAGCCGATGAGAATACAAAACAATATGGCGCCTAAAGGCGGAAAAACATCAAACCAAAGAAAGATCATCAATTCCAAGTAACTCTTGTCATTGAAAAAACTGAGTTTGGTCAAAGCCGGGACAGCGCCTTGTGAAAGCGCAGACGGCAGTCCCAATAAAAACACAAAAGCGCCGATGAGCCAGACGATCTTTTTTCGAGACCAGCCCTTTTCATCAACAAAGTAAGCCACCGGGATTTCGAGCATTGAGATAGAAGAGGTGAGCGCAGCGATGGTTATCATCATGAAAAATACCGGGCCGACAATAAAACTGAAAGGGAGCTGCTCAAAGATGCCCGGTAACACGATAAAAATCAATGCCGGCCCCTCGTTCGGCATTTGGTTAAAGGCAAAAAGCGCCGGAAAAATCATCAGCCCGGCAAGAAAGGCGATCAGCAAATCGAACATCGCGATGTAGACGCTCGACCGGATAATGTTTTCCCGCTTAGAAAGGTAGGAGCCATAAGTCAAGATTCCGCCGATACCCAAACTCAACGAAAAGAAAGCTTGCCCCATCGCGGACATGATGCTTTTGCTGTTGATTTTGGAAAAATCGGGATTAAGATAAAATGAGAGTCCTTCATTGGCGCCATCTAATGTGACTCCTCTAATAATCAACGCGATCATAAGAATCACCAGAATCGGCATGAGTAATTTCGACCACCGTTCAATACCGTTTCGGACGCCGCCATAAACGACGAAGATGGTCATCGCCAAAAATAGGGCAAACAGCGGAATGACGAGAGCGGGTTGAGCGGCGAATTCCGGAAATGTTGCGCTATTTTTTAAGAGCGTTTTAAAAATAAAACCCACGGCCCAACCTGCGACAACTGAGTAGAAACTCAGGATGAAGAACCCGGCTGCCAAACTCAGCACCCCCAAGCCCAGCCAACCCTTTTGGGGCGTCACAGACCGGATGGTTCCGATGACGTTTTTTTGTCCGTATCGGCCTAAAGTGATTTCGGCGAACATAAACGGCAAGCAAATCATGCAAATACAAAGAAGATAAACAAGCACAAACGCAGCGCCTCCGTTCTGCCCGGCGCGATACGGGAAAGCCCAAATGTTTGCTAACCCGACCGCAGAGCCGGCGGCTGCCATGACAAAGCCGAATTGTGAGCTCCATTGACCGCGAGGTCTGTGTGTCATTCGCTTCTCTTTTCTGCGTTCTTTGGTGCTTTCTCTAAAATGCTCAAGCACCCGTCCCCGGGTGCGTTTGGCGCTTTGTAAAAACAAGTGATTACGACGCCCCGGGGACGGGGCTTAGAGCTTATCTCTGAGTTTTCAGTCAGACATTAGCTAGATAGATAACAAAAATAGCATCAAGTGCAAGTGAAATTTTCTTGCATACGGGCGATTTAAATATTATATTGCCAAATGGAAAAAATTTAACAAGATATGGTATGAAATACGCAATTATTTCCGACATACATGCTAATTTAGAAGCGCTGGAGACGGTTTTATCGGAAATTGAAAAGCATCATGTTGACTCCATACTGTGTTTGGGAGACGTTGTTGGGTACGGGCCAAATCCCAATGAATGCATCGAAAGTGTTCGAAAACACACTGATGTCATTTTGGCAGGGAATCACGATTACGCACCGTTGGGAAAACTCGACCTCTCGTATTTTAATCCCTGGGCAAAAACCGCTATCGAATGGACAGCAGAGCAACTGACCGACGGCTCAAAAGACTTTTTACTCGAGCTGCCCTTAACAAAGGAATTCGATAACTTTACAATCGTTCACGCGACGCCGCTCGAGCCGGAAGAATGGAATTACATCATTACCATTGGGGATGCTGCAAAAAATTTCTCGGAATTTAAAAGCGGAATCTGTTTTATCGGCCATTCCCATGTCCCGTTGATCGTTTCAACCAATAAACATGAAGATTATCATGTCCAACGGGATAATCCGTTAAAAAACGAACCCAACCGGCGTTATATCATCAATGTTGGCAGTGTAGGACAGCCGCGGGATCTCAATCCTCAAGCCGCATTTTCCGTTTACGATACGGACGAGCTTGAATATCAATTGTTTCGAATCGAATATGACATTGCCGAGACACAAAGTAAGATTATCGCTTCGGGGTTGCCACCGTTCTTAGCGGAACGTTTGGAGTTGGGGCAATAATATTAATGTAGACACAGGAGGTGTTCGTCATGGAAGCACAGGCAAGCAACGGTCAACAATTGATTCTCTCTGAAGAAGTTTTCCACGGTATCGGAACAATCTTGGATGAAATGGCTGTCAATACCCGTGCCGACGCGATCGTATTTTGTGAGTCGAATGGGTATCCGATCCTGCATAAAGGTTATGTTGCGGATTTGGATTTATCCGCTTTTTCATCGCTGGCAGCAAATAATTTTTCCGCCACGTCCAAGATGGCCTCAATGCTTGGTGAGTCCGACAGTTTTAAATACTTGTTTCATGAAGGAGAAAAAAAGAATATTTATCTTTCAAATGTCGGATTCAACTTCATCTTGCTGGTGATTTTCAAAAAAGACGTCGCATTGGGCATGATTCGCGTTTATACAAAAAAAGCCATGCAAGAGTTGCATAAACTGCTGAATTCTGTAAAAGCCGAAGACGACACAGAAGAATTTTTGGACTTGGAATTTAAGAAACTTTTGAATGAAGAAGTGAATAATGCCTTGAATTTCTAACCTTGGTTAAGACCCAGAAAATACACCAATAACAATTCATTATAAGATCGATAGACCACAGGGATAGCGTGTTTATCAATAAGGGATTACAAGAAATCAATTTGAAGATTGTCTATTATGGTCCCGGTCTCAGTGGGAAAACGACAAACTTAGAATACATCTACCACAAGCTCGATCCTACCATTCGCAGCGACTTGGTTTCGCTCAAAACACGCGAAGAACGTACCCTTTATTTCGATTTTATGCAGCTCGAGTTGGGCCGTATCAAAGGCAAAAAACCGAGATTTAATCTCTATACCGTGCCTGGCCAGGTTCAATATAGTTTTAGCAGAAAAATTATTCTGAGAGGAGTGGACGGACTTGTTTTTGTCGCAGACTCACAGCGGGAGCGGATGACCGATAATTTGGATTCGCTCTTAGACTTGGAGAAAAACCTCATCGATATGGGGCATTCGTTGCAAAACTTCCCCTGGGTGATTCAATACAACAAACGCGACCTTCCGAATATCGAACCTTTGCAAAGACTGCAAGCAAGTTTAAATTTTTTCGGCACGTCTCACACGGAAGCCATCGCCTCTCAGGGCGTGGCAGTGTTAACAACACTAAAAATGGTGATTTCCGCGGTGATTTCTCAAATGGATGTGTTAGTCAAACAATAGAAAGGCATGAACGCTGTATGGATACGGACAGACCATCTTCTCCACAGACCATAATTGAAGAAAAAATGCGGGAAATTTCCCGAAACGGCCATTATGATATGGTGCATTTATTTTCCAATGAAGGCCTACCTCTGGCAGAGCACTACAACAGTGGGGTTATCGATAAAGACCGCCTGGTCGAGCTGTCTTTGCTTTTGCGCAAAGTGAAAGAGATGGCCGATGTGATGGGAAAGATTTCCGACGTCAAAGAAATGATAGTGGAAGGGTACAATAACCGGAAGATCGTCTTTCGCTTTTTCCAGGCTTTTAACCAGGAAGTTGCGCTGGTTATTGTGGTCCCGCCTAAAGTATACTACCGCAGTATGACCAATGCGTTGATAAAGGTGATTGAAAGGGCTTCGTTTTGATTAGTACGATGCCTACAACTTTTCTAAATGATCAAGGATTATGAGTGCGGATCGATGGATTATTGGAGTACTGGATCAAAACCCTGTCAGGGTTCTGTCATGGCAAATACCGGTGTAATCGGTCAGTTACGGGTGGGTGGCGGTGTACAAGTTTCAGCTTGCTCTTGGA
>JBHHWX010000153.1:0-11408 GCA_046756745.1 bacterium
GCCAAACTATTGCAGAATAATTCTATTTTATAATTTTTATTATTCTGCCTTTTCAATAAACTGGCTTAATTTGTTGTTTTTATCCGTGGCAATCAGTGTAAATCCGTGGCTAATGTTTTTTTTAGTTATAGCTATCATTTTGGTTGCGGCTCTGCCGCGCCAGGTTAATCCGTGGCTTTCTTTCTTATAGCGGTCCTAAAAAATTTGCATTTTTTTGCAAGACTTTACTGGTAATACCATAGTTTTCGTTCAGACACTAATAAATCTTTCAGTGTTATTCGTGTGTTTTGTGGGCCTACTCATTTTAGCTCCATGCTTCTTGAGTCAAATCGTTGCGATACATTTTAATTCAATCGCGATCGGCGTTGGCAGAGCATTGACTTCCACGGTTGTACGACACGGTTGATTGTCTTTAAAATGCTCCGCGTAAATTTTATTAAAAGGTGCGAAGTCCTTTTTCATGTTGGTGAGAAAGACCGTCACATCCACTAAGTTTTCCCAGCTCGAGCCAGCTTCTTCCAGAATAGTACGCACGTTGCGGAACACCGAGTGGCACTGCGCTGTGATATCGTAAGAAACCACGTTCCCTTTCGTATCCAACTCCACGCCGGGGATTTTGTCGCTGCCGCGCTGCCGGGGCCCGACTCCGGAGAGAAAGAGTAAGTTGCCGACTTTCCGTGCGTGCGGGTATGCGCCGACGGGTTTGGGGGCTTTGGAAGATTCGAATTTTACGCTCATATTTCAATCATCTTCCTCAAATCCTGAATCCTCAAATGCTTTTTTGAGTAAATCTAAGACTTCCAGCTCCTTTGCCCATTTTAGCAGGTAGTTTTTGTCGAGATTATGCTTTTGTACTTTAAGAATACCAATGATGTCTTTCCACTGGCGGTCCGAAACGCAGCCACCTATTTTATACCATTCAAGTTTATATAAAATGGTGTCTTCTGGAGAGCTTAAATAGAAATCAAATTTTCCCTCCTCGTCCAAATGTCCCTTTCTTCTCCGAGAAATGGCCTCCCGATCAAATCGACGTTGTTTTAAAATAAATATATCGATTTTGAATGTTGTTTCAAGATGAATAATGTTGAAAGACCTCTTGTGTTTTATAGCCTCTCGAATCGCGCTTTCTTCAATATAGTAATCTTTTTTCAAACGTTTTACCAGAGAGGGGATGTCGTGATCCGTAATTTCTGCGCCAAGATCCGCATCGACGGTAGTCCGTGGAAATCCATAGGCGGAGCTGGCGATAGAGCCGCCGATTTGGTATGGAATGTTTAGCTTTTTGAGACATTCTATTATCGGATCGATTATTTGTAAAATATCCTCATCAGTCATTTAATGTATAAAACCTCTTGAGTTGTTGGGCTAACTCCTTACCGTAGCAAATTTCAACGAGAATTAAATTCAACTCTTTCTGATTTTTCCCTGGGTTACATTTTTTTATGGCCCTCTTGGCCATCTTTCGAGTTGAGTTTGTCAGCTTTCGTACGATTGCAAGACGTTTAGCAACGGTTAAATTTCTGAGCAGATCGATTTGTACCTTTTCCGCCTCAACAGATGTGTCTCTCGATTGCGTTTTCATAATTTCACACAAACATTTTTCGGTTCCGTAAAAAACCGCAGCGCTTCCAAACCGCCTTCGCGGCCGACACCGGAGTGCTTCATGCCGCCAAACGGCGTGCGCAAATCGCGCAGCATCCAGCAGTTGATCCAGATGATGCCGGATTGGATTTGCGCGGCTAGGTGGTGGGCGCGCGTTAAATCCGAAGTCCAGATGGTGGCGGCCAGGCCGTATTGCGTACTGTTGGCATACATGACGACTTCCTCCTCAGCATCGAAAGGCACAAGCGTCACCACTGGGCCGAAGATTTCCTCCTGATTGGTGCGGCAGTCGTAGGGCAAATCTTCGATGACGGTCGGTTCGACGAACCAGCCGTTAGCGCAGCGGCCTTTCGGCTTGACCCGGTTGCCGCCGCACAAAATCGATCCGCCTTCCTGTTTCGCCAGCTCGATGTACGACAGCACCTTCTCCATATGTGGTCGCGAAACCACGGCCCCTAAGTCGCTGTCTACGGACAATGGATCGCCGACTTTCAATTCTTTGCTACGGGCGACAAAATCATCGCGGAATTTCTGATACAGCGGCCGTTCGATAAAAATGCGCGAGCCGCAGAGACAGATTTCGCCTTGATTGGAGAAAGACGAGCGCAAAGTGGTTTCAAGCATACGCTCGTAATCGCAATTCGCGAAAATGATGTTGGGATTTTTGCCGCCCATTTCCAGCGACAGCTTTTTAAATAATGGGGAGGCAACCTTAGAGATTTCGGCGCCGGTTTTGGTGCCGCCGGTGAAAGAGATGACGGGAATTTTCGGGTGCACGGAAATGGCGGCGCCCACTTTCGGGCCATAGCCGTGTACGACGTTCAGCACCCCGGGCGGCAGGCCCGCTTCCATACAGATTTCCGAAAGCAAGTAGGCGGTCATCGGGGTAATTTCCGAGGGCTTGCCGACCACGCAGTTGCCGGCAGCTAATGCCGGCGCGATCTTCCAGGTGAACAAATACAGCGGCAGATTCCATGGGGAGATGCAGCCTGCCACGCCGATGGGTTGGCGCAGCGTGTAATTGATCGCTGAGTCCTCCATGCTGTGCGACTCGCTGGCGAAGTGCAAGATGCCGGTGGCAAAGAAGCGAAAGTTGCTGGCGGCCCGCGGAATGTCGACGCTTTTCGCCAGCGTCAGCGGTTTGCCGTTGTCGATGGACTCGGCCAGAGCCAGCTCGTCGAGTTTTTGCTCGATACGTTCGGCGATGCGCAATAAAATCCGCGAGCGTTGCTCGACCGGCGTGACGGACCATTCGGGGAAGGCTTTTCCCGCGGCTGCCACTGCCAACTCCACATCGCGTTTATCGGAGTCCGGCGTGTAGGAATACACTCCGCCGGTGGCCGGATTGAAGTTTTCGAAGTAGCTTTCGGATTTCGGAGGGAGGAGTGCGCCGTTGATGTAATTGCGTAATTTATCCATCTTTAAAAAAGCTTCGCGAAATTAATGTAAACAGCCCATAGGTGACCTTCTCTTGATTTTGGTAAAACGTTCGTTTGAAAAATGTGTCGAATTCTTTAATGGCCAACGTTTTTTCATTTAGAAAGAAGGTCACCTTTTAGATTAGTCACTGTTCGACCAAACCTCTTCCAATGTCTGTCGAAAGATAGCATTCAAATGCTCGATTGGAGGGCTTGCCTTAGATTTGATATGCTTGTCATTCTCATGTCGCTGAAGTTCATTTTCGATGAACCGGCTTATCGCTTCGATTCTCGGACCACGGTCCAGCTCATTACCTGCTTTCTTTGCCTGTAACAGGTTTTCTATCTCATGCTTTAATTCTACGTCAGAAATCGTTTCCTCGAGCAACCGATCAAACTCTATCGGAACAGGTCCCATGCCTTGCTCTATCCAAAGTATGGCCAGCAAAGGTCGCAGGACATAGAAATACTTTTTCTGCCAAACTTGAGCTCCACGAAGGTAACTTCTGTGGTTACCGCACGCCATGTGAAGGTAATGGAAAATGCTCGCCATGGGAGAATAAAATTCCAGCAGGAGCTTTCGCAGCCGCGCCGCTAAAGAGCTTGTCTCAACGTAAATAATAAAGCATTGAAGCCATTCAAGCAACGGTGGATTAGACTTTCGAAAAAGTTTAAGCGCCTTTCGGACATCCCAACCTTGGATGTCAAGTCTATCGTCGATTGGGATCTCGATTACATCAGACTTGTTTTCCAAATCAATGGTCAAATACCACTCAGGTCGCCGCACATAGATGAAACGCACATCATAATCGCTGTCGGCTGAAGGGAACCCCCAGGCACGACTACCGGATTCCACAGCGAGACAGATAGCCACGTCCTCCTCAACTTCGATCTGCGATAGGCGAGACCTAATCTCTCGCTCAATATTGACTTCTGCTCTTCTCATATGAGATTTTGGTCGTAGGCATCGGTTCACATTTGAGGCAACTTTTCCGCAATTTTAAAGGGTCAAGTCTCAAAATCCATCAATATTTAACCCGGTGCGAGTTTGCAACGTGTTATGCGACTTGAAAAGTTGTTTCAAACGGCCCAATCAATGAATGGCTGTATGATGATTTGTAAATCGTCTATGCGCTCTTGACCCCAAAAATCCCGCGTGATGATCAGCGCTTTGCTCACGCCAAATTCTTTTGCCGCCTTTTTTAATGCGCGTATTTCTCGTTTCTTTGTCTTCTCATCGTTCAAATCAAAGCAAACGTGCAATAACGATGGGAGAGTATTCTGTTTAAACAACCTGGGGATGACAAAGTCGACTTCGTATCCATTTGGCCCTTTCCAATAGAATATCTCTTCATATTGTTGTTTTAGGTGACTGAAGACTAAATTTTCCAGCAAACGCCCATTGTCCTCTCGCCTCAAAAAGCTGGTTACTCTGAAAAGCCCATTATCCACAAGATAAAATTTTTTCGGATATTGCAACGGGTCTTTGACAGAATAAGAGTAAATCGAAACCGCGGACCCTAACAACGCATCTTCAATATATCCGAAATAATCAATCAGCGTGTTCTTGGAAACCTTGAAGCCGATCGATTTCAAGTTATCCACCATTTTTCCCATGCTAAATAAACTGGACATCTGGCGAGAGAGTATTTTCAGAAAAGCATCCATCAATTTAACGGCTCTTATCTCGTACCGCTCGACGATATCGGCAAAAAAAATGGTTCGCAAATACTCTTGCAATAGTTTTTCTTTCATATCCGGATGCGTTTCAAGCACGACTTCGGGGAATCCCCCAAAGAACATGTATTCCTGAAACACATTGAGCATCCTGTTTTTTTTGTCGTTCGTGTATCTTAATGTTTTTTTCTCAGGTATCCGCATTTCTTTAAATTTTAAGAACTCGACAAAATTCAAAGGAAAGTCACTGAATGTCAGTGTACGGCCCCTTAAGGCAGATGCGATATCGGTGCTCAGCATTTTTGAATTCGATCCTGTGATCATGAGCTTCAATCCGGATTCGGTATCGTGCAGCCTTCTTATCGTCTTTTCCCAACCCGGTACATTCTGAATTTCATCGATGAACAAATAGACTGGCAAGTTTTGGTCCGGTTCAAAATGCTGGCGATACGTATCGATTACTTCGCTTAATTCATTGCCTTCCAAAGGCGCCAGGCGATCATCTTCAAAATTAATATACAGGATATTCTGCTGGGGGATCTTGTTTTTTAAATCGGAAATGATCTGAAAAAACAGCGTGCTTTTGCCGCTTCTTCTCGGTCCAACGAAGACCGGAATGGATTTCGTGTTGAATATTTCGTTCGCATATTTTCGAGGAACGAATTTGGGTAATTGAAAATCGAACCACCAATAAAGGTATTGTAGTAGTTTGTCCATTATCGTCGTTTTAATGATACGATACGATGTGAATATCGTTCTCCATATAATACGATATGTGAATTTACAATACTCAATTTCAATTGTCAAGTACTCAGTTTAAAAATTGAATCAGCTAACCTGCTTCTTGTTCTGTGCCCGCAGACGAGCGAGCGTCGGAACGAGGACGAGTTGACGGTGAGACACGCTCACATACAGCGCGTCCGGCCGCCATCCACCGGCAGGTTGACGCCGGTAATGTAGCCGGCAGCCGGCGAGGCTAAGAACGCCACGGCATTCGCAATTTCCGTAGGTTCTGCAAAACGTCCGGCTGGGATTTCCGATAGCATCTGCTTGGAGACCACTGCCGCAGCCATACCGGTTTTCCTGGCGCGATTTTCGATAATCGCTTCCAGCCGCGTGGTTTTGGTCGCGCCGGGAAGGACGTTATTCACGGTAATCCCGAACGGCGCCAACTCCTCGGCCAGGGTTTTCGCCCAGTTGGCCACCGCGCCGCGAACGGTGTTGGAAACCCCCAGCCCTTTGATCGGCTGCTTCACCGAGGTCGAAATGATGTTGATGATGCGGCCGTAGCCCGCGGCTTTCATGCCCGGCACCACGGCTTGCGCTAAAATGTGATTGCAGATCAAGTGGTTTGAGAACGCCTGTGTAAATTCCTGTGTTTGCGCCTCGAATACCGGACCAGCCGATGGGCCGCCGGTGTTGTTGATCAAAATATGAAATGTTTTGCCAGGCGTCAAAAGCGACGTAATTTCATTTTGCAGGTCATCGGGTTTGGAAAAATCCACCGCGCGAAAATCGTGCTGTTGTCCCGATTCCGTGTTGAGTTCATCTTTCACTTTCTGTAAAGCTTCGGGATTTCTTGCCATGAGGCAAACCGAGGCGTTTAAGCTGGCTAACTCGACGGCCACCGCCCGACCGATGCCTTGCGAGCTGCCGCACACCAGCGCACGTTTTCCGATTAAGCTTAGATTCATGCTTCCTTCTGAACGGTGCAAAATTAACTTAATAGGCGAGTGTTAGGTTGATTTCTTAACCTTTTTCTTACCAACAAGATAATCGCTTAGAGTTTTTAATAAGCGTTTGTGTCGTTTGCGTGATATCGAGCCTATGGACCCTGCTATGCTCTTACGTGGCAGTACCGCTAGAAAGCCTAGTCGTATTACGGATGCCGATAACAAACCGCTTGACACGAAATCGTCATCGGAAGAAGAAATAATTTCGTCAAAATCCTTAACAGACTGTTTCAGTTGTGTGCTTACGCCGCAAACAAGCAAATCATGATAGGGAGGCATTTCTCGTAAAACTATCGCTGGTCGGTTCTTTACTCTACCATCTGCCTGAGGTATCGGTGTAAGGACAACATTACCTTCTTTCATACTCTGGATTTGACTCTTTGATTAAATCCAATGAATATTCAACTTCGTCCTCACTGTATGCGTTTTCCAATCCTTTCATTGACATCTGCAACCATGCTTGACGCTCTTTATCATTTTCCTCGATTTCTTGTTCTGATTCCGGTTCGGGTAAAACAGTAACTATCAGCCTTGTATTTGGCTTTAATCTCAATTTAAATGGCTCGTCTAAAACAATTTGCTCACCATCAAAATGAGCGCGTAGAGTTATGATATTCATTATTAATTTTCTCCTTACTTTCTTTGTACTGCCGGAGCTCAAGAAAACCAATAAGAGAATTAGGCTGATTTTATTTAACTTCGACCATTGTATCTTCCATTAACTGGTTACTCTAACGATGATTTATTTGTGCACACATCCTAAGTTTAGATTCATGCTTCCTGCTTTGAATAGTAGAACCCCAAGTTCCGCTGCACTTCATCGGGAAGTTTGGGCAATTTTGATCTCGGGATGAAAAAGGTCGAGAGATTGGTCAAGTCCGTAAAAATTTTGTGGCCTTCGGCGACCGCGCGCAGATAGTGGTGCCCGGAAGAGCCGCCGGTGCCGACTTTGGCGCCGATCATACGCTGCACCATCAGCGCATGCCGGTGGCGCCAGGTGGTCATGAGGTCGTCAATATCGATGAGCGAAGTCAGCAGACGAAACGGCAGGTGCAGGATCGGCTCGTCGCGGTAGAGATTGATCAATAACGCCGCCTGCAGCGCTTTGAAGGACATCCGGCGGACCCCTTTTTCGCGCAGCCGGTCGTGCTCGCTTTCGTCGAAAATCGCGGTGAATTCTTTTGTGGTTTTAACGAAATGTGCCAATTGCTTTTTCCTGTCCTCATCAGAGAGGTTGGGGTTGTTTTGAATGGCTTCTTTGTCGCTGTTCAGCATGGTTTCGACGGCCCCGCGATAGGATTGCCAGAAATTAAACCCTTTGAAATCGATGAACGGCGTGCGCTCCAGCCATTTTCCCACCAACACAAAAAGGGAAGGCTCGTTTTCGGATTGCCGGACAAGCTCGCGGTGTTTCGCTTCCAAATGCTCGTCGTACTGCGTTTTGTCGAACAGTTTCCGCTGCTCGCGCCGCAACCCTAGCTTATTTTCGATAAGTCGAAATTGGTAGCTTTGAAACCCGGAAGCGGGCGCCAGCAGGTCGCGAAAATCCAAAAAATCCAGCGGAGTCATGGTTTCGAGCACGCGGATTTGTTCGATGAGAATTTTCTGAATCTCGAGAATCCGCCGCAGCCGTAAAACCGCAATACCGACGTGACGCTCGTCGATGTAATCTTTTTTGAAAATTTCCGTAACCGAATCGAGCTCATGCAAGATTTGTTTGAACCAAAGCTCGTAAGCTTGATGCACGACGATGAACAGCAGCTCTTCATGAGCGGCTTTGCCATAGCGTTCGGCGCTTTTCTCAGATTGCAGAGAGAGTAATTGGTCGATTTTGAGATAGTCGGCGTAGGTCACGGGCGGAGATGGGTCTTTCATGGTATCTGTTTTTTTGTTTTCATTCTGTGGAATAGACATAGACGATATGACTTGAATGTTAGTCAAGATACTGACCCAATTTAGCAAAATTTAGTCAATATGCAAATGTTTTGACATGAAATCCAGCGTCGTAGAGCAAACATCTCGTTTGCGTCAAACTCCGTTTCCACCAAGCGGGCGCGAGGTGAGAATTTCTGCCCGCCCCTGAGCGAAGGCGTTCCGCCGAGCGGTTGTTCGACTCTGTGCCCATTAGAAGGCGACCTTTTTTCAAAAAGGTCGCCTTCTGACACAACGCCTTGAGGGAGAACCTTGGTTTCTGGCAGAAATCCCCCTTTGGGAAATATTGGGAAAGGGGGCTTTGGCCGGGCGCATCGCTTGCTTTGCCCTTTGCCGGTGGAGTTCGAGCCCGTGCGTGCCCAAACCGGAGTTTGGGCACGAGATGGTAGAGGAATCAGCGAACGGAAAAATCTGTCGGATTTTTGTTATCCATAAACTATATTATACGTAACTCAAAATACGATGGAGAGCAATAATGAAAGTGTCGGTTGAAGCAGTCGTTCAGAATGGAGAACTCAAACTGAAAAAACCGATAAGTTCTCCTGATGACACAAAGGCTCTGGTTTCTTCTTTAACCGACACTTTACGTCAAGACGATGCAAAAGAGTGGGCGGAGCAGTACTATCAGCGTACCAAGAATCTCATTTTGGATAAGCAGTTTGAAAAAACGTTAAGTTGGCTTCTAAGGCAAGCTTTTTGGAAAAGGTCGTCTTCTGGCAGTAAAATTAGACTTCGCCTTCAACTTTCTTTTCATCGCCTTTCTGTAACATCGTCAGTTGAATGTGCTTCAACTCAGTTTCCAGCTCACTGAAATTTTGAAGCCGTTTGGTAGGATCGGTGTGTGTGGCCTTGCTCAGGAGCTCATTCCATTCCATGAACCAGGGAGACTGTTCCTTTGTGAGCGGCAGGAATTTTTCCTTTATCGTTTTTTCCAAGTCACCGTCATCGTGCGGGTGGGAGCCGGCAATAAGCTCGTATGTGATATTGCCGAAAGAATAGATATCACTGCGTTCATCTCCGGGCGTCCCTGAGAGAATCTCCGGTGCACGATATTGTGTAAGAGAGTTGTCCTCGCTTTCGGTTGTATTGTTAGAGAAACTGGAAAATCGAAAGTCGGTAATTTTAATTCCACCCGATTCGGTTACCCAAATATTTTCCGGCTTGATATTTAAATGTGAGATACGATGTGTTTGAGAATACTTAAGAGCCCGGGCTATTTTTAAAAGCATTGCGATAATTTCTGTTTCCCGGTTATCCGGGAAATCATATTTTGTAATGGAGGTGCCCTCGACATATTCGCGTACAAAGTAGATCATGCCGTCGTACTCGCCCAAATCAAGCAATGTAGCAATGTTGGGGTGGCTAAGCGTGCCAATAGAGCGGATGGTCTCGAATAAATCATTCAAACGTTTGCGGTTTTGTAAATAAGGAACAGAGTCCTGAGGTGAAATGACTTTGAGAATCACATTTCGTTCCAGCCGTCTGTCTATCCCTAAATAAGTCGCATAATGAGTGTGTTCAGACAAGCGTTGTTGAATTTCAAAATCAGAGAGTTTGTAGGAATGGGAGGCTTCAAGATTAGCCAAAGGATTTCGCCAGATAACTTCCGATATGTTTGTTGAGTAACCTGGGAGGAGCTTTTTCTTCCCTTTCGGTATGAGACGAATACGATGGCTTACCAGATGATCTGTTTGTGATTTGTCTGCTTCGACCCACAACCTCCCGGTTTTATGACTCTCTTGTTCGTCAAGTTCTTGAATTCGTTGCAGATGCACTGCATGAACTATCTTTGTTAACAGGTGTGAATTTTCGTTCTGTTGCCGCTCACGAACAAAAACGAGCGCACAATTGCACCTGACCTGTGTGAATTCATCTGTAACTCTGTTATAATCGTCCAAGCTCTGTAAGAGCTTGACGACCCCAGTTAGGAGTGATAACGGATCTTCTGCAAGACTAATAAAACCCGTGTCTGTCTTTCGTACGACGTTTTTTTCAATTTGTCCGAGGTGCGTGCTGATGAGATGCATCAGCTTTTTGGAAGGAGCGCTTTTTTGCTGTGATAAAACATGCATGATGAGAATACTTTTGAAACATGCCGGGATGGATTCTTGCTGCTCCTGTTCCTGAATTTTTTTTAAAGGACTGAGAACCTCCTCTTTGAGGTCAAAAGGTGCGTGGTTGATTTCTTTCTCCCTGTGAACATTTTTCAGTTTGTTGAAAAATTCTTCTATAGGGATCAAACCAAGGATAAATTTAAATTCTTCAAGCAGGTCTGTTTCTTCAGTTTTGGTGAAAATAGTTCTGGGGAAACATGCCCGGAGGGTTAAGTAGTGACGGAGATCTTGTAATGAATTGCTTGGGGAGATCGTTTCCAATCCTGAGAAAAGGACATCGATATCTTTATCCTTTTGCGCTTTTTGCCGTTTTGCAATGAATGTGTATGCCTGAGTTAACGCCAAAGCCCTATCATAGGCCTCATCGGATTTGTTCGTTTCAGCGATATTTTTAAGAACATCTTGCGCGTCGTTAAATTTTTCATCAAACCAGAGTGTTTCAAGATATTCGTAAATCGTATCGAAATCATGGCTGACGCTCACGATTTTTTTTTCTTGCTGACGGGCTTGCTTTTTCTTGCCTATGGATTCATAATATTCCTTCAGAAAGTCGTAAATCCGTTCCGAATGATCCGTCGATAAGTCTGCCGCTCGCGTACAAATATCAATAGCGAATGCAGTGTGGACTTTCTGTTCAACGAACAAAGTCGCTAAGCCGAGTAAAAGCGCTTTAGATTCCGGGTTCATTTTCACGGCTTTTTGGTATATGTCACAGGCTTCCTCTGAAGCGTTGTTGACACCCATTCCAGCGATAGAGGCGTCCATGAGCAATTCCGGTGTTTCAGCGGAAATCGTCAAAAGGTGCTTAAACTTATTATACGCCTCGGAATATTGCTGCCGCGCCAAATACGTTTTCGCGAGAGTAGATAGGAGCTCTTTTACTCGATTCGCGCTATTTGTTGGTTCCTGTTCCATTTTTTATGTCAGTTATG
>JBHHWX010000154.1:0-11301 GCA_046756745.1 bacterium
AAATGCCGGAATGACATATATTCAAAATTCATTTTATCCGTGTTCAATCCGTGTGAATCCGTGGCTGATTTTTTTCGAATGTTTACTATGTCTTGATTTACAGCTAACCTTGAATTTCAACAACGAGTCCGATCTCACGCAGTATTCCAGCTACGCGGTTGCAATCTTTAAACCGGCCTTTGTAGGCAACAGCCTTGCCTCTGAAATGCGCTTCCAGAGCTATTTTCGTTCCCTCGAGCATCGAACAACCGATGGCTTTTTGAAGCTGGACAATGACTTCATCAAAAGTATGGACGTCGTCGTTATAGAGGATAACAAGCCAGGGCCGGCTAATTTTGGGTTGGGTGGATTCGGTTTTTTCCTTGGCAGGAACCGTTTGAATCTCCATCATAAACTCTCGAGCAACGCATCCAAGATTTTCTTGTTCGCTTGTGGAAAGGCATACCGGTTGATTTCTTTTGGGGAAACCCATTTCCAGTCAATGGCTTTTTTAGGACTCGGTTTGCCATTGAGGTGTTGGCATTGAAATGAGTGGAGGGTAATTTTAAAATGGGAGTAACTGTGAGGAATCGTTAGAAAAGGCCCTTGCACACGGATTTGAATATCCATTTCCTCACGGACTTCCCTTTCCAAGCATTCCTCTAACGTTTCGCCTGGCTCCTGTTTCCCTCCCGGAAATTCCCACAGACCTCCTAACAGACCCTCCTCCGGTCTTTGGTCGATCAGAATTTTCCCGCTTTTCCAAATGATACCCACAGCAACATTGTAATGGGGTCTATGTTTTGGGGCAGCTTTTAAAGGTAATGTAGATGGGTCCTTCATGGTTTGATACCCATGGCAGAAAAAATTGACCGGACAGGCCGTACATTTTGGTTTATGAGGCCGGCAAACCAGGGCGCCCAATTCCATCATCGCTTGGTTAAAATCGCTGGCCTGACCCGGGGGCATCAAGGTTTTCACTGTGTGAACAAACTTGGATTTGGTCCCCTTTTTCCCAGGGGGATCTTCGATTTTCATGATTCGCGCAACCACACGCATGACATTGCCGTCAACAACAGGAAAATCCTCGTTATAGGCGATACTCGCGATTGCAGCGGCTGTATACGGTCCAATTCCCGCTATTTTAATTAAGTCATCATGATTGTCCGGCATCAGACCGCGGCGCTGGTTGAGGATGATTTCAGCCGCCGATTTCAGATTGCGGGCCCTGGTATAATACCCGAGCCCCTCCCAGACTTTTAAAACATCGGACTGGGAAGCCTGAGCTAAAGCTTTGAGATCGGGAAAACGTTCGATAAATTTATTGAAATAAGGGATGACTTTATCGACCTGTGTTTGTTGCAGCATGATTTCCGAGACCCAAATTTTATAAGGATCCGATGTCTTGCGCCAGGGTAAATCCCGTTTGTTTTTATGATACCACCCTATCAATTTTTCATTAAAAGTGGCGATAAATTTTTTTTCTAATTTCATACGAAACTTGTTTTATTATCGAAGATTTTGTATATTTCCGCTTTTGAAAGAGCCCACTCGCTTCCTGTACATCGAAGGAAGAAACGGCCTCTAAGTGACTTCACAAAGCGCTTGTTGTATTTAACGAGGAAACCATTTATGAAACAATATTATTTTACCGAAGCCGGTTACCAAAAGCTTAAAACAGAAATCGACAAGTTAGAAAAGTACATCAAACACGACATTGCCAAGGAAATCGGTACCGCCCGGGAACATGGCGACTTACGCGAAAATGCCGAATACGAAGCCGCCAAAAATAAACAGGCAAATTACATGGCCAAATTAGGTCAATTGCAAGAACGTTTTATGAATGCTCGCATCATTCGTAAAGAAGATATGCCTACCGATACCGTGACTTTAGGAAAACGTGTCAAAATCCGCGATGTGGAGTCTGGCGAAGAAGATAACTACACGATTCTTGGTGAAGGAGAAACCGATATCGATAAAGGCATCATCAGTTACCAGTCCCCTTTAGCGAAAGGACTCATCAACCACAAAGCCGGTGAAATTGTTGATGTTCAGTTGCCCCGAGGCATGAAAAAATACCAAATTCTTGAAATTGATTTTTTTGAATAAATCTTCGTGTGGCTATTGACAACATTGGATTGGACTTGAATCGTATCGAATACTATGAAAGCAACTTGTGAGTGAGTCACCCCGCCCTATTTCTGACCCCCAGGAATTTCTTTAGCGCTTAAAACACCTTAATATATAAAATCCTTCCTCTTTGTCAAACAATTTTCGTAGAAAGACGTAATCGGTCCGTTACGGGTATCAATCAGGAATGGTTAATTCGTTGGGTGTTCACGCTTTAGCGTGTTTTAGCACCGCTCGCCCAGAGCAAGCTGAAGCTTGTACACCGCAACCCACCCCGTAACTGACCGATTACAGAAAGACAATCACGCGCACAATTTAAAATTCATCGGGCTGTGGTCGTGCAGCAGGCCCATCATACTTCCCGGGTTCGGACAATGCGCAGCCACAATTTGTCCATCAGTAAGCTTGACGTCCACAAGAAAGCGTTTATATCGTTTGATGAGCTCTCCGGCAATCAGGGGCGTTGGGAGTGTCATGACGTTTCACGATTCACGATTTTTTTATAAAATTTCAACGCGTTCAACTCCCGAAACTCGTCCACGTGGTACTGCAGGTATGCAGCGAGCAACCGGTCCACTTGTTGTTGAGGAGCCGTACTGGGGAGAAGCCCATTCAACTGACCCATCGCCTTTGTTTGAAAAGAGAGGAGCGCATTCATGGACTCGAGCGATAAAATCATTCCCTGGGACGCAGGCTGCCGGCAATTCTCGCAAACGAATCCCCCGCGCACCACATCGAACACAACTTCGCTGCGAGAGGGACTGCCGCACTGCAGACAGCGGTTGAGCTTAGGTCGAATTCCCAACGCATCCAACACTCGAACTTGAAATGCGCGCAGGCAGTTCATGGGGTTATCTGAGGCGCTCTGCATACATTTTAACGACTCCAGCAATAGTTTGAACATGAGAGGACTTGGCGTGGAACCCGTTTCAAGCCGGTCCACGAATTCACAGACAGCCATCATCAGGGTTGTTCTCTCGAGGTTAGTCGAATCTTTGCTAAAAGCGGTGAGAATCTCCGCCTGACTCAGAGTCTGCAAATCGCGATTTTCTTTTTCGTAGAAAACAATGGAAATGTAATTCGCCAGTTCGAGATTGCCGGCGAAACGGCTTTTGGTACTCCGCGCCCCCTTAGCGACGACCTTGAGTTTACCTTTGCTGCGGGTATAAAGAGTGAGGATTTTGCTGGTTTCGCCCAGTTTGATGCTTTTCAGGACGATGGCTTCGGTTTTACGGAGAGGCATGTTCGTTCGTTAACATAACTATAAAAAGATGAAACATATTACTCGACATCGACCGTTTTTCCTGTTTTGGTGAGTAGATCCGGAACCAGCTTTTCAGAAAAACCGGAAACAAAGCACCAAAAAATCAAAAGGGAAAAGTTTTTCTCATCGAGCAAAGGTAAAGCATTCTGAGAACTAAAAACCGGAAAAAAAGTACCTGTGAGTATGCTCGATTGAAAGGCATAAAAAAGAAGGAGACCACTTATCATGCCAATGAGCGCTCTTGATAAAATATAGTCAAACCGGTGAATCACTTTCAAATCGGAAATTGAGCTTATTTGAATACGATTTTTCAAGCCAATGAGCATACTGAATGAAGTCCCCATCCACCCGGACGCCATGGCGGTAACAAGGAAATCACCTTTTTCTCCCTTCGTAATGTTGAGTATTTTTGCAATAAATTCGAGTTGATCAACCATAAAAAACATGAGTATCGAAGCGATAAAAAACAGGCTCGTTCTAATCCGCGTTTTAGTAACGTAATCTTTTCCAAGCGCTTCGATATCATAGGCCCAATGGAGGTCTTTATTCAAATTACTTAACAGACTCTGTTTGGCGTCATCACGCTTCAGTCTTTCAAATTCAGCATAGTAGAATCTCCATAAATCTTCGCGTAGTTTTCTCTTGGCATCCAAAACCTTGACTTTAATCTCCACATCTAACTGGGCTTCCTCATAAAGAGGAATCAGGAACTGTTCAATCTGATTAGACTTGTCCCAGTCTTTTTCAGACTGAAACAGATCCTCTATTTGCGAAGTTATCTTGGTAAAGCCACTTATCTTTTCTTCATTGAGCTTGATCTTTTCATAGGTTGTGTATAAATCAACATACCTTTGCTCGAGCAGCCTGGTCTCGGGTCTACTTTTGCGTGTGAGAAGCTTTTTAAGTTTGTAGAGAAGATTGTTTTTCATGAGTGCCTGCGAATTCCTGTAATTGATGATTGATCGAAAACATGAGATTCTTCACAAAAAGTGTCATTCCGAACCCGTTTTCCAGGGTGAGGAATCTGTCGACGAACTGGTGTGTCTTTAAAAAACAGACTCTTAGAGGTGAGAAATCGCGCGAGTTGTCAGATTTCTCCCGGTGGTCGAAATGACAAAGATGAGTTTTCGGACAACCACTAACTAACTTGCATCGAACAACACGACTTCTCGCCAAGCTGGCAGCGATTCAAGCTCATACAAAAAATCAGTTATTGCGATTGCATTGCTCTACTGCAAGAACAATTGCTGTTCTAAAAATGGTATCAATATCAAAAAGAAGCGCTGCCTCAAGACCTTTTTTTACTGACATCAACTCACTATCTGTGAGTACTCTGCCAACAATGAATTTGGCTTCTTCTTGAACCCATTCAACTGTAATTGAAAATATTTTATCCTGATTATCCATAATTTTAATCTTTATAATCCAATGTCAATTCTTAATTGTTTTAAGTTCTTCTCAGCAGAATATAGTTCTCCGACTAAATCTTTGGCGATAAACCTATATCTATTATTGTATTCGCTAAATGAGTTGATAACCTGATTATACTTTTTTGAATCATTGGCTACTACATATAATTTAACATTAGAATAATCAATTAAAGTTGCCATTCTTCCAACACCACTCCATACACCAGTCGAAAGTTCTACTTCAAATGCATATTCAGGAATAAAATAGGAACCTTTAGGTTTAAACCATATCACATCTATTTGCTTTAATGAATTATAATCAGAGAACTGTAATTCTGGACACGTTTTTAGTGTTGTAATTTCCTTAAGCTTTCGATTATTAAACTTTTTCGATTTGTCTGGGCAAAATGTTTCATATCCCCTTATATTACCAATTTCCAATAACCTTCCTTGTAATATAGAATGTAAACTTTCTTCAGCTGTATTTCTTATTTCTAATGTCTCAAATGGTTTAAGTAGTATGTCCCAATCATTGATGAATTCACTACAATCAATTCTATTACCACGCCCTTTTAAAACAAGATTTAATTCTTCATCAATGAGAATCTTGTATTCGCCATTCCTATCATGGCTTATTCTTGAAAGATTATTAAAAAACAGTTGAGCAGGGATAATCAATGTTTTCTCATTAGAACCACAAATAAAAGCGATAAAAGGATTGTCAAGATTAGCTATTTCTTCGACAGTGATATAATTGATACCAAAAAAGTATCTTCCATTTGTATTTGCTTTTGAAGCAGCTCGTATAAGGACATTAGCTTCAGCAATCTGATAAACTCTTGCCTTAAGTACTTTTACTGGTTCTACATTTGTTTTTAATAGTTTTGCTTTTTCTAAAAATTCCTCAGAAAGTATGTCAGTTTTTGTTCTCATATCAGTCCGTTACGGCAACGATCTCATGTGCTTCGTTATAAACCATTTCAATTTCTTTTATTGAAAAATTCTTTTCAATTTGTTCTTTTTTATTAGAACGATCAGAACAGTCTCCTAAATAATATTCTGAAAATCTTCTCGCCTGATCCTCGTTTTCTGCTTTTATAGAAACAAAATAAGTTCTTGTTAAAGCCACTTTATAAGTTTTCATTGAATATTTCCTCCCAGCATTACTAATCATTGCATTGAAAGCCGAAATGTAAATCCCACTCGCATGCATTCCTAATTCATTTGATTGTACCAATGTTGTCCCACTACCACAAAATGGATCCAGAACTTGTGCAAAGGCGTCCCCCGCCAGGCTACGCAGAAAGCTCAACCCTAAGTCAGAAGGTCCGTCGGGTAAAAGAGAGGTCTTTTTCGGTCAAACACCGATTAGGGTCTCTTCTTTTTGTCGTCTCAATCAAACAGAGCGAAGTTTATCGAATCATACCAGTTGATATAGTCGCCAAGTCTATCTTCGACAAAGTTCAGCTCGTTCTCGGTGAGTTCCCAGTCTAATTGCTCTGCTGCAACGGTTTGTACGTCTTCAATATTAATTGCATAAATAATTTTGTCCGTATTCATTTGTTAACTGCCTCTCAATATCCCCTAAATCAAAATCCCCGCGATGGTCGCGGTCAACCACGACGCCAATGCGCCTGCGCACATGGCTTTGAATGCGAGTTTAGCCACATCCTGCTTACGCTCCGGCGCGATGCCGCCGATGCCGGCGATTTGAATGGCTATCATACTGAAATTGGCAAATCCGCACAGCGCATAAGTCCCGATGGTAAACGACCTCGGCGACAACGTTACCTGCCACTGACCCAATTTCACAAATGCGACAAACTCATTTAAAGCGACTTTTGTGCCTAACAAATAGCCAATGTTGAGAACATCAGCCGTTTCAATTCCCATGATCAAGGCGACTGGCGCAAAAGCGTAACCCAATATTTTTTCCAAAGTCAAGTCTCCCAAGCCAAAAAGCCCGCCCACCTTTAACAAGCAAAAATCCATCATGGCTATCACCGCCATAAAAACGAGTATGGCTGCCCCGACAGTGAGAGCTATTTTAAGCCCGTCTTTGGCGCCGCTTACTGCCGCGTCCAGCACGTTTGCCGCTTTTTTCTCGAAGTTTACCCTGGTTTGCAGAGTTTCGGTTTCGGGAAAGATGATTTTTGCCATAACCAGGGCGGCCGGAGCAGACATCACGCTTGCAGCTAAGAGATGCCTGACATCAAATCCCCAGTGCACATAGAGCGCCATGAAGCCGCCGGTGATGGTGGCGAACCCGCCGGTCATGATTGCCATCAACTCGGACCTGGTCATGCCGGAGATATAGGGTTTGACAAGAAGCGCCCCTTCGATCGGGCCGACAAAAACATTCGAGGCAACCGAAAGACTTTCAGCGCCGCTGGTTCCGAGCAATTTAGACGTGACCTTAGCCATCCCGGTGACGATTTTCTGCATCACACCAGAATAATATAAAACCGACGTCAATGATGCAAAAAATACAATTGCCGGTAAGATATAAAGAGCAACGACGATTCCCGTCGTGACAAATTGACTGTTTTCAGGGTTCCAGACTTGGATGGGAAGCGAGCTCCCCGCTTCTTTGGCGCCATCCAGGTTATTGCGAAAGGAGTCTCCAATAAGCCAAGAGATGCCGGCATCGGTAAAGCTTAACAATTTGGTGATCGCGGCACCAACATAAAAAAATACCGTGTATCCGAAACTCGTTTTCAGAATGATAAAGGCAAGCAATGCTTGCAGCAAAAGCCCCCACAAAACCACCCGGTAATTAATCTGGCGTTTATTGTTTGAAAACAACCAGGCCATGGCCAAAAAAACGAAACAACCCAAAACACTGATTAGACGTTCCATCCACCTTCTTCCTATTCAAATAGCAATTTTATGACGTAAGGACGAAAAGGTGACCTTCTACTTGACGATAACCATATTTATTATTAAAGAGTTATACACTCGTTTGAGGCGAGTCTTTTTCTAAGAATCAAGAGAAGGTCACCTTTTGTAGAGTACTTATTTTATCGAATTAAAAATCCGGCAATGGTGGCTGTCATCCAGCTTGCCAACGCACCGCCGAGCATGGCTTTGAGCCCTACTTTTGCCAGGTCTTTCCGGCGTTCCGGGGCAATCGCTCCGATGCCGCCGATTTGAATACCGATAGAAGCGAAATTGGCGAAACCGCATAGCGCATAAGTGGATATGATGACCGACCGGTCGGAAAGCGTACTGGCTTTAATATGCTCTCCCAATGCCCCATAAGCCACAAATTCATTGACAGCCAACTTTAAACCCAACAGGTTCCCAACCTCAATGGTATCCTTCCAGGGTGCGCCCATCACAAAAGCTAAATAACGTAACGCATTGCCAAACAGAGTTTTCAGACTGCCGGGGAAAATCCCTGAGTATTCGCCCTGGACCGGAGAGAACGGATTTTGCGCGGACGTGACATAGGCGCCCGCTAAGAGTTTGCCGTCAATCAGGCCGTCCAAAAAATTGAGAATGACGTCGAGTAAAGCAATCAGAGCAATAAAACCGATTAACATGGCGCCCACATTGACGGCTAACTTCAAGCCGTCGGTGATGCCGTTGGAAGTGGCCTCCAACAGGTTATTCGCGGTTTTGACTTTGGGAATTTCGACGTCGCCGGCCGTCATGGAGTGGTCTGTTTCGGGGTGAATGATCTTGCCGATGACCAAAGCTGCCGGCGCCGACATGACGCTTGCGGCGATGAGGTGCCCCGGGTCGACGCCCATCCGGATGTATCCGGCTAAAACGCCGCCGGCAATGGTGGCAAATCCACCAACCATGATGGTTGACAACTCAGAGACGGTCATATCTTTCAGAAAAGGTTTAATAAGCAAAGGCGCTTCGGTTTGACCGACAAAAATATTGGCTGAACAGGAGAGCGTTTCCGCCCCGCTGGTGCCCATGGTCCAGCGCATGAATTTGGCCATGATTTCCACGATAACTTGAATAACTCCGAGGTAGTAAAGAATAGACATGAACGCCGCGAAAAAGATGATGGTCGGCAAGACTGCGAAAGCGAACTGAAAACCAAATTGTCCGATGTATTCGGTTTTAATCAGATTGCCGAATAAAAAGCCGGTTCCGAAATCCGTGAGCTTTAAAAAACTATCCACATTTTCACTCAATGATTTGAAAATAATTTTACCGTAGATCTCTCTGGCGCAGATAATACCAAACCCAAAGGTTAAAAATGCGGCGGAGAAGTATCTCTGCAACAGATTATTTTTCTTGTAAAGAGACCATCCGAGAACGATTGCGGATAATAACAAGAGCGGTACAGCGGCGCTAAAATCATCCAAGAAAAAAGAAATCGCGCTGAAAGCCGCTGCTGCTATCACAATCCCCCCACCCGTTGCGATTTGTCGGACAGGATCTGCAAATGTCATAATTTCTCGAGTAAAAATGAAAATGAGTACCATGGCAAGCAATAGGAACATCCCGGCGATGGAATAGAACTTTTCACCGAGCACAATCAGGGCGAAAAGCAGTTGCAGGCCTAAGCCCCAGAGGATGATGCGTGGTCGAATTTTAGATTTGTTATTGGAAAGAAGCCAAGCTAAGCCCAGCAAAACAAACATACCGACGATGCTGATAAACCGTTCCATTCCAGTCCTCCATCCGTTAAAATAGCCAAGTTAAATTAACCCACCCCCTTAGTTGTCATTGTCATTCATGGTCATTGACTTAATGACCATAACCCTGACCGAGTTTTTCAACAACGTCATCAATGACTTTATTGTGCTGGCGGCTCGTAGCAGTTTCGACAACGAGCTTCATAAAAATCCGTCGCGCCAAGAAGAACGCGATTTGTATCTTTGGTGATTCGCTGCGTCCTGTTAGCGGGATTGCCACACTTGACGCAAATTGCCAATGTTTTCGTAATCGATTCAGCGATAGCCAACAACTCCGGTAACGGTTCGAACGGGATCCCGCGATAATCTTGATCCAGGCCGGCAATAATCACTCGCTTGCCTTGAGCGGCAAGCTCCTGGCAAACTCCTACTACCTTAGAGCCAAAAAATTGCGCTTCATCGATGCCCACCACTCTGGCGGATTTGGATTTTTCCAGAATTTCGCAGGCGTCCATCACGGAAATAGACGGAATTTTTTGTTCGTTATGAGAGACAATATGATCGGCAGAGAATCTGTCATCGATATCAGGTTTAAAAATCGCGACCTCGAGTTTAGCGATTTGCGCGCGGCGTAACCTGCGAATCAGCTCTTCCGATTTCCCGCTAAACATGCTTCCGGTTATGACTTCTATCCAGCCTAAGTCTTTCGAGACGACATTAAGCATCATTCAGCTCCTTTCTGCGTCATCTTTCTTTATACCCGTATTTCCTTATCATCCTACTCCCCTATATCCCTATATCCCTATTTCCCTATTTCCTTTCTCTGAGCAGCGCTTCAATCTTTGTTTTCAGGAGATCGATGGCGACCCAATTGTATCCCCCTTCTGGGATGATTATATCAGCGTATCGTTTTGTCGGCTCGACAAACTGCATGTGCATAGGACGGACGCTGCTTTCGTACTGCTTGATGACGGATTCCACAGTGCGACCTCGTTTCAAAATATCCCGTCGCAGGCGCCGGATGAGCCGAATATCGGCGTCGGTATCGACAAAGACCTTGATGTCCATGAGCTCGCGCAGTTTCGGATTATAGAAGATCAGTATGCCTTCTAAAACCACGATCGAGTGCGGCCCAATCGGCGTTGTTTTTGTGGTGAGCGTATGGGTCACGAAATCGTAAATGGGTAGCTCGATGGTTTTTCCTGCCAGCAAATCCTGCACGTGCCTGAACATCAACTTGGTATCGACAGCATCGGGATGATCGAAATTGTGCGAGCTTCTCTCTTCCGGAGGAAGATGACTCAAATCCTTATAATAGGAGTCCTGACAGAGGATCACCACCCGGTCTGATCCCAAGTCAGAGTAGATGTTTTGAGCAACTAAGGTTTTCCCTGAGCCCGAACCGCCGGCGATGCCGATCAAAATGCCTTTTTCCATAATCTCACATTTTATTTGTCTCGATTTTTCAAAAACTCTTTTCCGAATGCTTCCGGCAGAAGCTCGACGATACTCTTTTTTCTTATCTCGCCTTTGTGATTCTGCATTACAATTTCAATCTGTGGGGCAAAATCGAAAAGTACCTGCCGGCATGCTCCGCATGGAGGACAAAACTCATTGGTATCCGTTTTCACCACGATTCGCGTAAACTCGTTCTCTCCTTCGGAAATCGCTTTGAACAGAGCCACACGCTCGGCGCATATCGTGAGCCCAAAGGAGCTGCTCTCGATGTTGCAGCCGGTATAAATTTTCCCGTCTTTGGTCTCCAACGCTGCCCCCACAGGAAAATGGGAGTACGGCGCAGACGCTTTGGCTTGCACCTTTTGAGCGGCTTCTAACAACGCCGTGAGTTTATGAGTATCTGACGAGTTCTTTTCTGTCATTTTTTGGCAAGATATTTTGTAACAGTTCAGGCTGTCAT
>JBHHWX010000155.1:0-11278 GCA_046756745.1 bacterium
TAGGATGACAAAAATAACATTGTGAGCTCTCGTAGGTATAGCCCTGAATTCCGGTGTGCTTCGGGTCCATCTCCTGCTGACTGTGCTCATGACAATCTAAACAGGTAAACTCCTTGCGGTTAGCTGTATTCGGATGACAACTCAAACATTCTTCCCACGACCCTAAATGGGTCCCCGTAAAAATAGGAAAGAAGAGATTATCGTGATCCCGAAACTCACCCTTCTCGCCGGTAGGATGACAAAAATAACATTGTGAGCTCTCGTAGGTATAGCCCTGAATTCCGGTATGTTCGGCATGCGTTTTAGCAGCTTCATGTCTGTGACAGTCGATACAGGAGACGATATTAAAGGTTCCTGGGCTCATGTGGCATTCCGCGCACTCCTCCCAAGCGCCTCGATGTGTGCCCGAAAAAATGGGGAAAAAGTCCACATCGTGATTTTTGCTTACATCGGCTTTACCCCCTGTCGGATGACAAGAGAGACAGGCGTTGCTTTCGTAGACGTAACCCGATAGCCCTCGATGCTCCTCATCCATTTTCGACTGCCTGTGTTTATGACAGGTTAGGCATGTAAAATCGGTAAATGTGGTTGGATTGGTGTGACAATCGAAACAGTTGCTCCAAGCACCGTCGTGCTCTCCTGAGAAAACCGGGAAAAGGGCATCGTGATTTGCAAGGAAGGCCGGACGCCAATCATTCATGCCATGGCACTCCTGACAGTCGGTGGAAAAGGAATTCGCCACATGATTGGGGTTTTCCGTGGCGAGGTATTCTTGCTGGTGACAAGAGGCGCAGTCCGTCGTCAACAGCGCATAATCGCCCTGCTGTTGGTTGCGATGACAGCTTTGGCAATCTACTAAGGCATGCCTTCCCATCATTGGAAAACGCGTGTTGGTGTGAATTTCTTCAACGTTAAAGCTCTCCCAACCTTGATACGAATGGCAACGCTCACAATTGTTTCCCATTTTGGCCTGATGGACGTCTTGATGGCAGCTACTACACTCGGACGTGGACTCGGAAAAGTCTTCGATGTTGTGGCAAGATTTACATTTGGCTTCTTGGTGGCGATCTATTAACGGAAACTTCGTTCTGTTGTGATTAAAGTAAACTTCTGTCCAAGAAGTCGTGACATGACAGATTTCGCAGTTTAGCGTTAGATTTTTATGCGGGTTATTTTGAGCAGAGGCACTTCCGGAAAAGGAATAAAGGTATGCCAAAAGCGATACTACAAATCCAATAACTACAGTTTGGATTTGGGTTTTTGCACGTTTTTTTAGCGCTATCGTCATTGGTTTAATGACCTATCCTTCGAATTTTAATAGTCGCAAACGAGACGTTTGCGGTACGGCTAACCGTGACAACTTTCACATCTTTTATCCATGGGTTTATAGAGCACAAATTCGATGGTGCGTTTTGTCATCAATTTGTGACATTTCTCACACGGCACATTCTCGTGCGCGCCTTTCAACCGAAACATGGAATCTGTCGTGTGGTTGAAAATCAGCTCTGTCCAGCCGTACGCAGTGTGGCAATGATTGCATGTTTTCGGAACAAAGTTTTTTGAGAATTGTCCGAAATGAATATCCTTATGACAATCGCTGCAGGACATTTTCATGGGTCGAAAAAGGACGCGCTCTTTTGGCGTTCCTGCATCCACGGTTTTGTGACACTTGCCGCACTCTACTTTTTGATGTTTCCCAACTAACGGAAACCGAGTCCGGTCGTGAGCGAAAACGGTTTCTTCCCAATCCGAGGTCTGGTGGCAGCTTTCGCAGCCTCCAAGTTGAATCTGAACGGCAAATTGTCCTTTATGCACATCGAGGTGGCAACTGTTACACGTTGTCATTGCAAACTCAAATATGCGTCTTCCTCGCAAAGGTCCCTGTTCCGTTTTTACATGACAGGACATACACGGTACTGCTAAATGTGCGCCGGTGAGTGGGTAGGCGCTTAACTGATGTTCCTTTATACCATATTTTGCCTGCCGAAAACCGAACACATCGTGACAGCTTTCACAGCGGCCGGCATCGGTTCTGTCTGCAAACTGACCCAAATGTTCATCTTTATGGCAATCGCTGCAATTGGCAAATGACATGGCTCGTTTCCTATTTTCCATCCCATGGCATTTTTCACAGGTTACCTGTTTGTGCCTACCAAGTAACGAAAACCGCGTTAACGAATGATCGAATCGTCCGGAGCTGATTTTCAGCCAGCCCGTGGTGTTGTGGCACATTTTACAATTCTGCCCGAGTTTTCCCATGTGCACATCGCGGTGGCAAGAAGTGCAATTGTTGAACGGCAAGTCCACAAATTTGATAAAGGAATATCTCCCCTGCTTATTCAAACGGGTATCTCTGATCAGGGTACGGATATGGCATTTGGCGCACTCCAGATTGTTGTGTTTTCCAGTAAGCCGAAATTTTGCTTTGTTGTGGTCGAATTTCGACGCCGGTTTCCAGCCTAAATAATTGTGGCACTGCAAGCAATCTTTGGGCAATTGCCCACGATGCTCGTCATCATGACAACTCAGGCATTTCTGAGACAGCCCTAAAAAGGTTTTGCTCAGGTCGATTTTCTTGTTCAATTTTCTCAGATCGAAGACGAAATTTTTGGGCTGATGGCAATCTTCACATTTAGCTTCAAAATAATGCTTTCCTTCCAAAGCATAGCCCGCTTGCTCGTGGTTAAAATTTTCTTGACCGCCTGGCCAAAAAATCATCTCGAATTCTCGACCGTTATGATCGCTGTGGCACTCAAAACAGACTTTATGATTTTGCTCCCGTAAAAAAAAATGATACCCTCTTTTTTGTTTCAGAGTCGCTTTAATCTCGACATGGCATTGTAAACATTTCTCTGCGTCCGCTTTGCCGCCCAGAGAATGACACTGCGTGCAATTTTTAATGCCCTCTAACTGCGCATGTGGCAAAGCGAGATCCCCGGGTGAAACCTGCGCTTGAACTGATTGCCAGAGCAAACAGAAGGAAAAGGCCAATAAAAGAGTTTTTAGGTTCATCAATTATAGGGTGTCGCTGCAATTTTCCGAATGTAAGCAAACCTAGTTTTTAGAATATCCACCGAAAACCAAATAGAATCGTTATCCCAACATGCAAGACCATGATGATAATCATGACATAGGCGAACGGCTTGTGAGCCACGTGCCAGTAATGAAACAGTGGCTGTATGGACGACAGCAACGCCATTTTGCGTATCAGTAAAGCCTTTTGATTGATAAGCTGAAAGAGATCGTGAATGCGAGCAGGAGGTAAATCGCCGTTTTGGAGGAGCAGTTTTTTTCTTAATCCCCTGAATTTGGATGGCCGTGTGAGATCATTTTTTATGATGGTGAAGATTGCAGCGACGCCTGTTAATTCTTTCCCCTCATGCACGCCTGCTAATATGTGTAGTTTGCTAATGGCTTTTGGATTGACACGATATTTTTCAACCAGTAAGCGGGTCAACTGCTCGTTTCTTTCTTCCATTTGCTTCATGCTCAATTTATCGCCGGAAAGCGCGCGCGGAATTTGCACGTAAAGGTAGCGCCCCACGAAGCCGCTCAGCATGACTGCCATCATGGAAAAGTAACTCACCGACACAAACCCGCCGAATTTTAGCGCCGTGTGCAGTGTGACAAACACCGGCCCCATGATTCCCAAAAAAATGTGGAAATTCAACCAATAACGAATTTTCCAAAAACGAAGTCCAAGCAGGTTTCTTTTGCGGGCGGAGTATAAGAAAAGCAGCAGCAGCATAGAGCTCCCTAAAATACCCAGGCCGTGTCCCCATTCTCCTCCCGGCTTAAAAGCGCGATGCAACTCGGAATGAGGTCGTTCTGTTAGCGGTAGAATATAATAATCGAACCCTTTTACAGACACGGCTGCAGCAAATGCAAACCCTAGTGAGTACAAAAAAAACAAAATAACTTTATGAACTCTCAACTAACGCTCCCCGAATTTCTTGACGATGTTGATACCCATGTCTTTGAGAAATTGCGTCGGCAACACACCGCCAGCGAAGATGAAAACATAGTCGTTGGCGATCGCGACACGTTTGTCTTTGTATTTCAAGTAAACTTTGTCCGATTGGATTTCGGTGACAGTCGATTCAAACAAAAGATGCACACGACCGTTTTTAGCAGCCCGTTCAATGCGCGTTTCATTTTTTTCTTTGATGCGACTAAACATGTTTTTACGATAGGAAAGCACAACCACGGTTCCTTTTTGTTCCGAAAGCGAAAGAGCCGCCTCCACGGCGCTATCGCCGCCGCCGACCACCAACACTTTTTTGTAAGCGTACTGTTCCGGCTCAAGCAATCGATAGGCAACTTTGGAGCTGTTTTCTCCCGGCACGCCCAACTTTCTCGGAGTGCCCGTGCGCCCAATGGCTAATAGCACATTATGTGTCAGATATTCTCCTTTGGTCGTATGCACTCGAAAAAAACCGTTCGGCCGCTCAACGGACTCAACCTTTTCTTTGCTTTTAATTTCCAACCCGGTTTTTTGAATGACGTCGCCCCAAAGATTCAGCAAGTCTTCTTTTAAAATCTCGCGAAATCTCACTTTTCCGTATAGGGGAATTTCCATCGGTTGGGTCATGACCAGTTTCTGGCGGGGATAATTTAAGACCGTACCCCCAAATTGATCCTGCTCCAAGGTAACAAAGGAAAGCTTTTGTTTCATCGCCTGCAGGGAAGCGGCGATGCCCGCCGGTCCCGCGCCGACCACGATCACATCCAACTCGCCTCGCCCTCTGCCGTTGCCGTTCTGGCGCGCCACAATATGCTTCACCGTCTCCTTCCCCTGTAGTGTAGCATTTCGGATGAGACCCATTCCCCCCAATTCGCCGGCGATATAGATACCCGGAACGTTGGTTTCAAAATTTTCTTTGACATAAGGGAGCTCCACACCGCGGCGTTCTGTGCCGAAGACCAGGGAAATGGCCTCTACTGGGCAAATCGCTTCACAAGCGCCGTGACCGATGCATTTGGTTGGAGATACTAAAGTAGCCTTCCCCCCCAAAACTCCCAAAATTTCCCCCTCAGGACAAGCCTTTACGCAAGCGGTCGTGCCGATGCAGCGGGTAGGATCGATTTTCGGATGCAGCGAAATCGGGTCAGTTAAGCCTTTATCGAAGGATTCCTGTAATTTTTTCTTTGCTTTTTCGGTACGTTTTGAATTTTTATAAACATACCGGACTGGAATTCCAATTGTTACGAGGGCGGTGAATAAATACGTAAGTGTCTCGAACATAGCCTCGTCTAATTATAGATGAACCCAAATTCATATTATATTTTGTTTTCTTCATCCCTTGTAGACCAAGTACAGAAGATAAAAGCACTTTATCGCAAGTTGGCAAATAATGTACCATTGCATTTTTCAGCAAGAGAGATCTCAATACTGAGCTACGCAACAAACCGTTTGCGCATTTTTTTGCACACTTCTGAGCATATCTTTCACACTGATAGACCTGTCCAAAAAGAGTAGGTATCTTACAAATTTGAAATTATGCAGGTCCTTTTTGCAATCGAGACGAACCACACCCTGGAGAGGTTTTCTAACAATAAGAAGTCTGTTTTCATGGCGTCATGAAAGTTGCTTTTCGTTCTTACCTGCTGGCAAAAAGAAAATATTAAAATATAAGCGTCAAACATTAAAAGAAGCTTAAACAATTATTAAAAAATTACTGCGAGATGTCAGATGTCAAACGCGTGACGTACCCTTCCGTAACACACTATGTTGAGGGGCGTTTCTCATCTCACGTTTCACAGGGGGCTATCAAAGAATTGGTATATTGAGGTAACAAAATCGAGGTGAAAATTTCGGATGGAGTGACGTTATCGGTCAGAAGTTCGGTGCACTTGATAAACTTAATTAATTCACGTCCCTAAGCGGCTTTCGATGCCCCACTATCGACATCCATGTCCTCAAAGTTAACCGAAACAACTTTAGAGACTCCCTGCTCTTGCATGGTGATGCCGTACAAAGCGTTCGCTGCGCTCATGCTCAGCTTGTTATGAGTGACGACAATAAATTGTGTGTTGTTGGAAAAATTATTGATGGTGCGGTTAAAACGGCCAATGTTCACATCATCGAGAGGCGCATCGACTTCATCGAGAATACAGAAAGGGCTCGGTTTCACCAAGTAAATTGCAAACAAAAGTGAGAGCGCTGTGAGTGTTTTTTCCCCACCTGAGAGCAAAGTAAGAGTTGCGATTCTGCGGCCTTTCGGATCCGCCTCAATGAGAATTTCCGACTCGAGTGGGTCGTCATTGTCTGACAGTTTCAAGTTGGCCTGCCCATTTTCGAAAAAATCTGTAAAGACCTTGACAAAATTTTGTTTAATCTGCTCGAAAATTGTTAGAAACTGTTCGCGAGCTGTTTTGTTGATGACGTTGATTGTTTCATTGAGGTTCGCCTCGGCCTCTCGAAGATCGTTTTTTTGTTCTTTGAGGAAATCTAACCGGGTTTTTTCTTTTTCATACTCACTCAGCGCCAGCAAGTTCACCGGCTCCATCGACTGCAGACGATTCTTGATCTTTTCGATCTCCTCGGAAAGCGCAGGCATGTCCAGCTCGTCTTCGATAGGCGCCTTTTGTATTTTCTGCTTGTACTCGTCTTTGATCCGGGTCCGAATGTTCTCGGCATTCATTTTCAGCTCAGAAACTCGCAAATCCATTTCGTGCACGTTTTCTGACACGTGATCTCTGTCAGCCCGGATGTGCTTGACAATTTTTTCCTCTTTTTCAATCCTTTCTTTTTCGGCAATAAATTTCTCTTCAATTTCGTTCACACTGCTATCAAGCGCTTTGTATGCGTCGAGATCGATCTGCACTTCTTTTTTATTCGCTTCTATACGTTTTTCAAGTTGGGTGTTTTCTTGCGAGGCCGCCTGCGTTTCTTCATCGATCCGCAACAACGATTTTTTCAGCTCGCGTTCGAACTCATGCAGCTTAGCAATATTCTCCTGTAAATGCCGTTCCTGACTTTTTAAGTCCACAAGCTGAACATGACTCTCCTCTACTGCGTCACGATATTCCTTAAGACCGCTCTCCAAACTGTGCAGCTCGGTTGAAAGCTCATTGAGCACGGTATCGAATTGCTGGCGATGGGTCATTAAACTTTCCAGCGAAGGCGTGACCTGCCCAATTTGCCGGTCTAAATCTTCTTTACTCTCGAGATACCCACTCCTCTCTTTCCGGAAGCGCTCACGGGCTTCCTCTTCTTTTTTCGCTTCGAAAGACAACTGAGCCAATTGCATCTCGAGCTCGTTTATTTCATGCTCTTGCTCTTTAATTTTCTTGGACAATTCCAGCTCACGTTCACATTCCTTTTGAAAGGCGTCCTTAAGCTCGAGGTGTAGTTTCTCCTCGTTCCCCAACTCATCGGAAATCCGCTGGTGCCTGGCTGCAAGCTCCTCAACCAATGCCTTACGCCCGATTACTCCGGAATGCTCCGAGCCGTTAGTGCCGCCTTTGATGGGACCCCAGGTGGAAACGATTTCACCATTTAACGTGATCACGTTGATCCGCTGATCGCGCAGACGATGAGCATGCTGTCGGGCAACCTTTAAATCGGAGACAATCAAAAAGTCTTGTAAAAGCGCATCCACCATCGGTTGAAAATCTGTTTTGCAGGTGACCAGGTTAGAGGCCCAACCGATGACGCCCTCCGAGTCATTTAAATCGACTCGAGAAAATGTGTGCTTTGTACCGCCGCCATTCAAGAATCGATCAAGTGGGAAAAAGGTCACCGGACCCTTTTCCTGAGACTTCAAAACCTCTATACAATTCAGCGCTTGCTCGGTTTCATCGACAATCAGCGACACGGCGGCATCCCCAAGAGCCGCTTCCACTGCCTTGCGGTAATCCGAATCCACGGTTAAGACTTCCGCTAACGTTCCTTTGCAGCCGCCGTTTAAATAGCCCTGCGTCAGCAGCATTTGCACGCCTTCCGGATGATCTTCGTAAGACTCGATAAACTTTTTCAGCAGGTCGATACGTTCTTTGAGAGTTTGCAGCGTGCTTCGTTTATTGAGAATCGCTTCCCGTGCGGCCTCTTTCTGCTGCTCGAGTCGTTGAATATTTTTCTTGATCACCTGCTGTTGTTGACGTACTATTCCGAACTCGGAATTCAATTCGGACTTCTGAGTTTCCAGTTTTGTAATTTTGTCCTGACGAATCTTCTTTAATAAACTGTTTTCCTCCAGCTCACGCTCAATCGCAGCCAAACGCTCATCGATGTTTTCAAGCTTGGTTTTAATCCGTTCTTCTTCTTGTTTGCTGTTGGTAAGCCCTTCCACCGCCTGCAGCCGTTGTTTCTCAACCCGGTGCAATTTGTCACGCTTTTCCTGCACCGTCACTTCCTGAGCTTTTAACTCGAGGTTTTTTTCCTGAAAATCGGTCTCCGCGATTTGTATCTCTTCAAACAAGTTCTGCAAGCTTTCTTTTGATTCTGTTATTTCATGTCCGGTTTTACCAATGCGGGAATTGATCTCCTCCTTATCACGCGCCAACCGGATTTTCGTATCTTCGATGGCTTTTCGCCGTTCGCGGTCGACTAATATTTGCTCTTCCTTCTTATGGATTTGTGTGGAAAGCAGGTTCAACTCTTTTTGACGTGCACTTAAATTCCGCTCGACCGCAAGCAGTTTCAGGCGGGCTTCCTCGATCTTCGCTTCTTTTTCATCGAGCTGCGAAGTCATCACGGTGCGTTGATCTTGAGTCACATGCAGTTTTGCCAATAACGGCTCTAATTCGGCCTGAAGCTTTGAATATTCCTGGGTCGCGAAACGGATATCCTGTTCTTTGAGAACGTGCTTAAGCTCTTGGTAGCGTTTTGCTTTTTTCACTTGACGCTGCAGAGAGGCGACATTTTTTTCCACCTCGCTGATGATGTCGTCGAGGCGTTGTATATCGGCTTCGGTCGCTTCTAATTTACGGAACGCCGCTTTACGCCGCATTTTATATTTGGTCACACCGGCGGCCTCTTCAAAGATGTGGCGGCGCTCCTCCGGCTTGCCGTTTAAGATCGTCTCCACCATGCTCAATTCGATAATCGAATACGCATCCGCACCCATGCCGGTATCCATGAATAGATTTTGGATATCCTTTAAGCGGCAAGGCACATTGTTGAGCAGGTATTGACTTTCTAAAGAACGAAATAAGCGCCGGGTAATGACGACTTCGGAGTACTCAATGGGTAATACGTTCTTCGTGTTGTGGATGGTAAGAGAGACTTCCGCCATTCCCAGAGGTTTTATCGTTTCAGAACCGTTGAAAATAACGTTTTCCATGCGCTCGCTGCGGATGATACCGGCTTTCTGCTCTCCCAGAACCCAGCGAATGGCGTCGACAATGTTGCTCTTGCCACAACCATTGGGGCCTACGATGGCCGTAATTCCATCAGTGAATTGAAATTTGGTTTTCCTTCCGAAAGACTTAAACCCGTGTATGTGCAAGTTTTCTAAGTACACTCAGCGCCTCTTCTCTTTTATCAAAAATTTGATGGAATTCGGAAAATACACAATATACAGTATGCTGCTAATGACTTGACCACGATATAACGTTATTTGCAATATAGACGTATAAACTAAAAAAGTCAAGCGCTTTTTTCTATTTGATATTTTTTTCACAGTTTCTTATGTTGTTAAACACAGTCGTGTCAAATGTTCTATGAAAAATTGAACGAGTGGTCAACAACTTGCAAGAGTAAATTAAAAACTCTGCGTATCTCTGCGAACTTTGCGTCTCTGCGTTAAAACAAGTGTTGTTTAATTGCATAAGGCTGTAACTTACTCATAGCCTGGGTACTTATGAAAAAGGAGCACAGAATGCAAAAAAACGATTTCCTGCATTTTACCCATAAAAAAGTCTTGGTTACAGGCGCCTCGGGCGGCATCGGACGCGCCATCGCATCCCAATTTGCACAAGCCGGAGCGCATGTGGCGCTACATTATCACCGTAACCGTGAAGCCGCTGAAACGACGTTAGGGGAATTAAGCTCCGGGCCGCATGAAATATTTCAGGCCGATCTCAGCGATGCGGGCGCCGTCGATACGCTTGTCAAATCCGTCATTGAAAAAATGGGCACAATCGATGTTTTGGTCAACAATGCCGGCGTTCACACGCTGCATCCCATTCCCGAACTTGACTACCTCAAATGGCAAAGCGAGTGGCAGCAGACTCTTTCAGCAAACTTGTTCGGTCCCGCCAACCTGTCTTTTTTAGCTGCTCAACAGATGATGCTGCAGGGCGGCGGGCGCATTGTCAACATCTCATCGCGGGGCGCGTTTCGAGGCGAACCGAAGGCCGTGGCGTACGGTGCCAGCAAGGCCGGGTTGAATGCCATGAGCCAATCGATGGCCAAAGCGCTGGCGCCGTTTAACATCTTCGTTTTTGCCGTGGCCCCGGGCTTTGTGGAAACGGATTTAGTAGCGGACATTTTGTCCGGCCCTCAGGGAGAAGCCATTCGTCAACAGAGCCCGCTCGGTCGCGTGGCGAAGCCGGAGGATGTGGCGCGAACGGTGCTGTTTTTAGCCTCGGAAGGCTCGGAATTTTTAACCGGCTGTATCGTGGATGTGAATGGGGCGTCCTATTTGCGGTCGTAAATTTACAGAAACGCGGCCGGGAAAGCCCAAAACGTTCAAGTGACCCGCCCCTTGTTAGGCATAGCCTTATGAACTGAATAAATGTTCCATATGAAAATTTCAAGCTATAGTCGCAATCTCATCTGGGTGCAGACTTAGATATTCGCGGACTTCTAACTGCATGCGATCTATTTCTGCAAGAAACCCAGAAACCGACGCATGATAGTTGGCGGGATTTGTTTCCACTTTACGAAGATGTACAACTTGAGCTTGAAAATCTGCGATACGTTCTAGTGTAACTTTCAACTGTTGATCATTGGCAATCATGATTACTCCGATATTATTTCAACGATTCCTCTCTGGCTACCATCTCGTTTGATTTGCCAGTATTCAATGGTAGCTTGTTCACCGTTTAAGGCAGCTAAACGTCTAATCCAAAAAATGCTGGCGCCAAAATAAGCTTGAGCAGCTGCATGCTCAAAAGCAGTCGAACAAAAACAACGACAGCGAACTGAAACTTTCCGGAGTGTCTCAATCCCACCACTGATTAGGTCTCGATTCTGATTGATTTTGACGGTTACCTTTTGCTCTTTAAAAGGTGACTGTCTTTGTCTCCAACCCACTTCAGTTTAGATCTCAATTCTGATTGATTTTGACGGTTACCTTTTGCTCTTTAAAAGGTGACCGTCTTAGTCTCC
>JBHHWX010000156.1:0-11244 GCA_046756745.1 bacterium
AAGAATTATCTTGAATTGATCGATCGTGCGCTGCAGTGATATTTGTATTAAGAATACTAATACTATTTTTTTATAATTGCAACGAAAATTGAATCGAAATTCGAAATGAGAGACGAAAGGTGATGAAATGTTGAGGGCGAAATTATTCAGATCATGGTCTGAATTTAACAATGGGGGAAATTGGAGAGATGAAGAAATGTTGGTAGACAGAGAGCTTTTGTTTTGGAAATAACAAGTAAATTATTTATTTTAACGTTAAAATTGAGATATTTAGAATAAGTTAGGAAATTCGGTGCTATGATTCTTATTGAACAACCTCCAAAGATGGTTTATGATGATGCAGGTCGGCTTATTGAGGTTATCCTTTCTGCTAAGGATTTTCAGGCTTACCCGAGGTCATTGCTGAATGAGGCGGATTGGGAAACTCTCCCGAAATACTTGCAGGACGCAATTGCTCTCTTGCTGATCGATAAAGTTCGGCATGAGAAAAAGACCGCTCGTGCTCTAAAGGCGGTGCTAGCCGATCTCGAGGACAAGTGATGAGCTTTCGAGTGACTGTTACCGGCACGGCAGAAAAGGAACTTAAACACTTGGGAAAGAATGAGCAGAAAAGGGTAACAAAGATGCTCAAAAAACTGATTGAAAATTCACGACCACCTGGCTCGCGGAAACTTTCTTGGTTGTAATAAGAATTTTTGTTATCAACTGTGCAGAAGTCTCCCCATATGTTCCAATCCAAATCGCGCCCGTTTTGTCTTCATACGTTGTGTCATTGTTCGGTGCTATATTGTTAAATTGACATAATGCTAAAACAATGGACCAATGTGGCAATGATTACTCCCACAGAATTCCCGATAAAACACGTGCCTGCATACTCTTAGAGAGTAGCACGCGGGAATGACATTTTGCAACAGAAACTAAGCCTTTTCGCAGACAGCACTGCGATAAGGTGGCTCCGTTGGAGCAGTTGTGATTTTACAAATTGGAGCCATCAGAGTTGGCAGTAAGCAATAGGTAAAAAGCATGATCTTTTTAATTGCTTACTGCCTACTGCTTATTGCTTACTCTACTCAAACCGCTTAAATAAATGAATTTTACAACATCGGCAAAGTTTTGTCGATGTACGGCGCTACACGCCTAACTAAGCAGCCACTTTTTCTTCCATATCTTTCGAATAGGTGCCATTGCGGGCGGCGCCATTGCATTTGGCTCGATGATAGAAGACCTGCTGGGCGGTTATTACATTACCGACTTGTCCCCTCCAGGCCTTGAGAACGGGTTCTTGCAAGGCGCGTCCATAAGAGAAGCTCAGCTCCCAGGGATGTTCTCCGAGTGCATTCATGGCGTTAAGATGTTCTGTCGCTTCTTGCGGAGACTGCCCGCCGGAAAGGAAGACAACCCCGGGCAATTCTTCTGGGAGAACTTCACGGAAGCACCTTAGGGTCGCTTCAGCGACTTCAGCGACGCCGGCTTGCGAGGGGCATTCCTTGCCGGACAAAACCATGTTGGGTTTAAGCAAGATTCCCTCAATTGCAACCCGGTGCTCCTCAAGGGCGGAAAAAACGCTTTTGAGCGTATCCTTCGTCACATGTTCGCACCGTTCGATGTCATGGCCGCCGTCCATCAACACTTCCGGCTCAACGATAGGAACCAATTCCGCCTCCTGACATAAGGCTGCATAACGGGCAAGCGCATGCGCATTGGAGTCGATACAGGTACGGGAGGGTATGCCGTCACCTATCGTAATCACGGCGCGCCATTTAGCAAACCTCGCTCCCAGCTCCCAATATTCGTGCAAGCGTTCTCGTAATCCATCCAGGCCTTCGGTGATCTTTTCACCCGCGAAGCCGGCTAAGTCCTTCGCGCCTTTATCGACTTTAATTCCCGGGATGATGCCTTTCCGGTTCAAAGCTTGCGGAAAAGGAATACCGTCTTCCGTTTTCTGTCGCATGGTTTCATCGAACAGGATGACGCCGCTGATAAATTCTTCGGCACTGGGCGTCGTAAACAGCAGGCCCCGGTATGACCGACGGTTTTCCTCTGTCGATTCGACATCGATCGTGTCAAAACGTTTCTTAATGGTGCCAGAGCTTTCGTCAGCAGCCAGGATGCCTCTGCTTTGGGTTACAAGTTTCCTAGCGATTAATTTCAAATTTTCCAGAGACATTTCATGTACCTCCTCACTTATGATTTGAGCGTAAATATTGTTTGAGTAATGATGCCTAAAATAAAACAAAGTTTATGAAAGTGTCAACATAAAAGGCTGTAACATCATATTCTTTATCCTGATCCCGGCGTTAAAATTTCGAATCCAGAAAATGTGGCAGCATTTGCCGCCAAGTCGGCCAATCGTGAGGCATGTCATGCCCCCAAAGATCGAGCTCATGCGGAATGCTTTTGGAGTGTAATATTTCAGAAAGGTCTACCGACGCTTGCGGAGACTCCTGAGCGCCCTGACCACTCACGATATAAATGTGCTGTTTGCTGCGAAGCTGCGAGAGGATATGCTCGTCCTGCAAATTCGGAAGATAATCGACGGGCGAGTTAAAATAACAGTTATCGTCATAATAGCCGTCGGTATAATTCTTCAGGTCGTAGGAGCCGCTCATGGCGATCATGCCGTCGAACAGGTCGGGTCTGCGAAAAAACGTATTGGCGCAGTGCAGGGCGCCCAACGAAGCCCCGGTTGTGATAATCGATACTTTCCCCTGGCAATCGTTATAAATAAACGGCACGACCTCATCGGATACATAATAATTATATTGTTGATGCCGGATCGCTTTATCGCGCGGATTCATCGAGCTGTTTAGCCAACTTTCGTTGTTGATACTGTTTATTGAAAAGGCTTTGCACATCCCGCTTTCAATATAAGGAGAAATCGCCTCGATCAAATAAAATCTTTCATACTCTAAGTGATCTGCAGCGGCAGTGGGAAACAGAAGAAGAGCGAATCCATAATGACCGTATACCACCATCTCCATCTCTTTTCCCAAGTTGGAGCTCCACCAACTAAATATTTCTCTGCGCATGTTCCTCCTCTTTTGACGAGAAGAAATATACAGAAATAATCGTTTTAAACAAGTAAAAAAATCGGCTCCCCATACGTGTGGATGCGAGCGCGAGGTTTTTGATTCGAGGGAATTTCAGGCCGGATTTCTAAAAAGACGGACGGAATGTGAGATGGGAAACGTCAAACGATCAAACGTGAGACGTACCCTTCCCCAACCCATTCTATTGAGGGCGCGTTTCACATTTGACGTTTCACGTTTGCCCCGACTGTCAATCACAGTGAACACAATATTTTCCCAACTGGATTGCTATGCGTACTTTTGTGCTCGATACCCGTTTTCGTTGGCGTATCGTGAAAGACTGCGTTGGAGCATTTTCCTGCCGCGATGCAAACGAGACATGACCGTACCGATGGGGTGTTTAATCATTTTGGCGATTTCCTTATAACTAAATTCCTCAACATCGGAGAGCAGCACCACGATTTTGTACTCATCCGGCAAACGATCGATGGCTGCGTTTATTTCGTCATCGAAGCGATCGGCATAATCGAAACGAGTGTCCCGGTCGTCGAGATTGTCCCAATAAGTAGCCCCGTCGTCTTCCAATTTGAAAGAAATCATTTCGATTTCCAACGACGCCGGCGTCTTTTGGGCTTTGCGGTAGCTGTTGATAAAGTTGTTTGTCAAAATTCGATAAATCCAGGCTCTGAAATTGGTGCCGGGATCAAATTTATGAAAATAACGAAATGCTTTAAAAGCGCTCTCTTGTACCAGATCTTCTGCGTCCAGAGTATTTCGGGTCATCCGAAGCGCAAGTGAATAAAGGCCGTTAATATTTTCACGAAATAAAATATCAAATTCGTATCTGTTATCCGTTGTCGAGTCTTTCAGGAATTTCATTGTTCACACCTCTTTCTATATGAGAGACCGTACGGTCTGTTATGATGTCCCCAAAAAATAAACCATCAATTGAGGTTAATGAGCTATGCCCGTGAAAAGGACATGGCTTAACGTATTGAGTTGTTTACGATAAATGTTGGCGTCGCCGGTTATCATCGCTAATAAATTTGCTCCTAAAATGTTGCTTACAATAATCGCTGCCACAGCGGTGCTGTCAACTTCTCTCTTAAAAATATTTTCTAACTTACCTTCTTCAATGATAGCCTCGATCACAATCCACCAACCCTTAAAAATCTGTTGAAGCATGTTAGAAAATTTATCGTTCACCTCCATCATTTCGGTCGCCATACTCAAAAGCAAGATTGTCGGGCGGAGATTATCGCTGCAAAGGCAATCGCCGGGGGCAGAAAACATCAACTCCAGCTTGGCCCTGGCATCTTTCCCTTGAATCATTGTAGGGAGGACCTGTTTCGTCCAGCATTCTTCCAAAAATTGAATCACAGCGATGCCTAACTCTTCCTTACTGTTAAAATGAAAATAGAACCCGCCCTTTGTTAATCCGGTCGCCTGTAAAATTTGACTCAGCGACGTTCTGTTATAACCTTGCTTTGTAAATAAATACGTCGCTTTTTCGATAATGGATCTTTTTGTGTTTTCACCTTTTTGCATCTCAGCTCCCTCTTGGTTCTGTTAACGAATACAAACCAATCGGTCTTTTTATTCCCCGTGGCAGAAATTTAGGTTCGGTCAATCACTAAATAAAGGTTTTGATGACATTTGACGAAATATACTTTGGTGCATGAACTCGTCGACCAATTCTGTCTTGATGTGAAGATCAAAATTGAAAAGGGATTTTTATGAAGCGTCATGCGTTAAAAAACAGTTTGTTTATGGGGGCGATGCTCGCGAGTGTTTTTTTATCGGGGGCTTGGACGACCCGGGAATTTATCTCCGACAAGAGCGATTTAAATGCCGCTCTCCTCCCTTTGGTGGGGAAAAAATGTACGGTGAATTTGAAAGATGGAGACATGATCAAGGGGACGTTGTGGGATTTTGGAGGCCACTTTCTCACCTTGAAAGTCAAAAAAGGCCTTCTTTATTCGAAAGCGGAAAGATTTAAACTTTCTCAAATAGATAATATCCAGGGGATAGACGGCGCTATCGTTATCGTAAGCGACTTATATCCCCCAGATCAATCTCAGGAGACCGCAAAGGCAAAGCAAGAAGATTCTTCCCCGGTTTATTTTAAGACCGGCGACATTATCCCAAATCAACAACGCGCTGAGGAAAATATCGACAACGAGTATTTCTCGTCGGCTTCTGAAAAAGAGGAGGTTCCGGAGAGGGTTCTTCGAGAGAAGTCATTTCAAGTTCTTCAATCCAGCCCGATGCCAAATGAACCCGGATCACGATTTCAAAACTCAGAACAGAGTGACATTCAAGAATCTATCGAACAGCGTTCACCAGCGTATAATAATTATCCGTCTCCTGATAAAGGGCGAAAAGAATTCACATTTACTCAAGAGAATCCACTCCGGCAAAACTCAGAAATGCATGCTCCCGCAATTCAAAAAACAAAAGCAAAAAAGACCGCCTCTGTGAAACCGCAAACAAAAGGACCCCCTGACGTTGAAAGTGACAGTCAAAATTTAGAAACATTACGATCGATAAGAATTCTAAAGTATCAAAACGGCATTTTGTTTGGTATTGCCATTTTAATTGTTTCGCTCACAATATTTTTTAAAGCGATGGGCATGAGAGGCAAAGCCTATGATAAGAATTCATTGTTTCCCGCCCATTTGGTGCAAAAAAGTGGTCAATATGGGATTATCGATCATGGACTTACCGATGGCGTAAAAGTTGATGACGTGCTGTGGCTTTATAGTAAAAACGGTCAAAATATCGACTTTAAAGGCAAAATGAAAGTCATCAAAGTAGCTGAAAATTATTCGGCCGTTGCGATGGTAAAGAAACACTCCAAAGATGGAGATTTTGAAATAGGAGATGTGGGCTTCCGGGATAGGAATGTTTTGGCAACCAGTATCAAGCGAACCCGGTTGTTTATCGGCGGAATCTTGGGGAATACGGCAAAAGCGCTTGCTTCGGCGTCGAAAAATCTTGGTGTGCAAAAAAACATTCCGCCTCTCGATTTTCAGCTCACCGAAGACGGTCCACAGAATGTCCGGTTAGAAAAGGAACAAAAAACCAAGGCTTCCCAGCCGCGTTCCGGCACGCCGGCTCCTTTTATAGATATCGACGAGCCTGAGAAAATGGGGTTTGGGCTCGAAGATCTCATGCGTTGAGTCCTGATCCAGATTTGGGATATTGAGTTTCCCGCATTCGCGATAACAAAGATAACCCACCGTCAAAGGCTTTGCTTTTGGCGGTTTTTTTATTTATCTTTGATGCGATTTACTTGTGGAGAGGCATGGCTCAGTCGCATTTTATCATCGGCACTGCGGGACATATCGATCACGGTAAAACGGCTTTGGTGAAAGCGCTCACCGGGATCGATACCGACCGCTTGAAAGAAGAACAAGATCGCGGTTTAACCATCGATCTCGGTTTTGCTCATTTTGGAGACCAGACCACCATTATCGATGTACCGGGGCATGAGAAATTCATCCGTAACATGGTTGCCGGCGTCAGTACTATCGATATCGTGCTGTTCGTCATTGCGGCAGACGATGGGATCATGCCCCAAACCCGCGAGCATCTTGACATCCTCAAGATTCTGCAAATTAAACACGGCATCATCGTTCTCACAAAAATTGACTTGGTCGAAGAAGATTGGCTCGAGCTCGTCAAAGAGGAGCTGGCGGGACTGGTCAAGGATTCCTTTTTAGAAAATGCTTCCGTGGCGCCCGTGTCTTCTGTCACGGCTGCGGGAATCCCTGAGTTGAAAAAGGTGCTCGAGAAGCGTCTTTCAGAGTTGAGGCGCAGCGGTGAACGCGGGGTTTTTTGGATGCCTGTGGATCGTTCATTTACCATGAAAGGCTTTGGCACGGTTGTGACCGGTTCTGTCCTTTCCGGCGAAGCCAGGGTGGGTGGGACACTGGAGCTGCTGCCACAGAAAAAAATCGTTAAAATCCGGGGACTGCAGTCGCGAAAACAATCGGTCTCCGAGGTTGGCGCCGGAGACCGCGCTGCGGTCAATTTACAAGCCATCGAGAAGCAGCAGATCCGGCGTGGAGATGTTCTTGCCGTGGCAAATTATTTTTCGCCGTCTCAGCGCTTTGCAGCCAGACTCGATCTGCTTAAGTCCGCCCCGCACATCATCAAGCCCAATACCCGGGTGAGACTCCATTTCGGGACAACTGAAGTTATGGCCCGCGTCTCGATCTTCAGCAAAAACAGGATAGAGCCTGGCACATCGGCCTATGTCCTGTTTCATTTAGAGAGACCGGCGATTGCAAGACGGCTGGACCCGTTTGTCATTCGGCAGTTTTCACCGACGCTAACCATCGGCGGCGGCGTTATTTTGGACGCCAACTCACCGCGCCGGAAATTGTCGGATCCTGCTTCTTTACAACTCTTACACACGTTGGAAAAAGAAAATCCTGCGCAGGTTTTGGAAGAAAAAATCTTGACCGCAGGTTACACTCTCTCGACTTTGGAGAGTTTGGCGGCCGACATCGCATCTCCGATCGAGCGTGTTGAACGGCTTGCCGGCGACCTGCAGAAAGCGGGTAAGTTAACGCTCATCCGCAAAGATGGCAAAAAAGCGGCGCTGCATGTCGAGAATCTCAATTCTTTAACAGAAAACGTGCAATCGACTCTCGAACAATTCCATAAAAACAATCCGGCGAAAATAGGCTTAAATAAAAGCGAAATCCCAAAGGTCTTGAAAACGAAGATAGACCGGGAAGTTTTGGATTACGTCGTCAACGCCTTGAAAGAACGTCACGTTCTAAAAGTGACGTCCGGATTATTGAGCTTGACAGAACACGAATTCGCTCTCAACGATGAGCTGAAGCCGTTGCATGAAAAGATCGAAAAAAGTCTTTATGAGGAAAAATACAGCACGTCGTCATCGGAACAGTTAGCAAAAAAGATAAACGCTCAAATCGGAGATATTGATGACGTTCTCGCGTACATGGTCAGCGTTAAAGAAATCGTTCGGGTCGAGGGCAATCTTTATTTTCACACGTTACAGCTCGAAAAGGCTCGCGAAAAACTCGTCTCCTATTTGAAAAAAAACCACGAAATTTCCGTAAGCCAGTTTAAAGAGCTGCTTGGCGGTACAAGCCGGAAATACGCTCTGCCCCTTCTCATTTATTTCGACACCCTCGGCGTCACGGAGCGGGTTGGTGAAGTGCGAATCTTAGGTTTACAATGATTTAAATTTGTGAAAGTTTAACTTTATCAGGCCAAGTCAATGCCGAATCACAGTAAAGAAGACATTTTTCGTCTGACCCATACGGTCGCGTGCGCCGGTTGAGCTTCCAAGCTCAGCCCAACGGAGTTGCGGCACGTTTTGGACAAATTACCGAAATCGGACCATCCGGATCTGTTAGTGGGCTTCAACACTATCGACGACGCCGGAGTTTTCCGCCTGAATGACGATTTCGCCCTGGTGCAGACCGTCGACTTTTTTACACCGATTGTCGACGACCCGTACACCTATGGCGCTATCGCAGCAACCAACTCTCTTTCGGATGTTTATGCGATGGGCGGCGTGCCGGTGACGGCGTTGAATATCGTCTGCTTCCCGCAGAAAACCGTCTCGCCGGATTTGCTTACGGCGATTCTTCGCGGCGGATATGACAAAGCTACCCAGGCCGGGTGTGTTATTGTGGGCGGTCATTCCGTCGAGGATAACGAAATGAAATACGGCCTTTCGGTAACCGGGAAGATCAATCCCAATAAAATATTGACCAATGCCAAGGCGCGACCTGGAGACGCCTTGATTTTGACCAAAGCTCTGGGTACCGGCATTGTGACCACGGCATTCAAACTGGATACCATTTCCGAGGAACTTTACAAAATCGTGACAGAATCCATGTTGACGCTGAACGATGTCGCTTCTCGAGTTGCTGTTGAATTTGACGCACGCGCCTGCACCGACATCACTGGTTTTGGACTGCTTGGTCATGCCTGGGGCATGGCGCGGGCAAGTGAAGTGGGCTTGATTTTTTATGCATCGCAAATCTCCATTTTTCCCGGTGTTTTGGAGCTCGCCGCGAAAGGGTTATTAACAAAAGGGGACGTCACCACACGTGAGTACTTAGGAGACAACGTTCGAATCGATAAGAATGTCGATAGAGATTTTGTTAAAATCCTCTACGATCCGCAAACCTCGGGCGGACTGCTGATCTCCGTAGATGCCGAGGCCGCTGAACAGTGCCTCGCGAAGCTGAATCAGGAAGGCGTGCCATTCGCTCATATTGTCGGACGGGTAACCAAAGAAAATGCCGGCATGATAGCCGTTGTCAGTGGTAGGTCTTAACGCGGCGCAGCCGCAAATGTTTAAATGACTTGCTTTGTTGTGGTCCAAACCGTGGTGCTATTATCAGCAGTTTTAAGCTTCGCTGTCATTGGCTTCGCGTCATTTAGCCATTTTCTTGCACAACAATGCAAAAGTTTACCGACAATACTATAAGGTTGTTATGAGAAAACCGATATTAACACTTCTGATGCTTTTTTTGTTAACCGGGGCTGCGGTCGCGGATTCTTATCCAAGAAATCCCAATATCGATGTTTTGCACTACGTCTTTCACATTCAAGTCCACGATCAAACAAAGGAAATGAGCGGACAGACTTCCGTAGCCATTCAATTTCTCTCTCAGGGTATCGAGGAATTCCATCTTGATTTAATCGGCAAGTCCACACCTTTTGACACTGTTGGAATGATGGTGATGCAGATCACGCGTGACGGAGATTCTTTACAATTCGAGCATCAAAACAATCGCATCCGCATCAAAATGCACTCCCCTTCGGAGGCCGGTGAGAGTCGAATCTACACCATTTCCTACGTCGGAATACCAGCAGACGGACTTATCATTTCAAAAAACAGACACGGCGATCGCACTTTCTTTGGGGACAATTGGCCTAACCGCGCCCGGCACTGGCTGCCTACGGTCGATCATCCTTCGGACAAAGCGACCTGCGAATTCGTGATAGAATCGCCCAATCGCTATCAAGTGGTTGCCAACGGGCTATTGATGGAAGAAACGGATTTATCCGGGGACCGTCGTTTAACCCACTGGCTGGAAACGACGCCCATTCCGACCAAGGTCATGGTGATCGGAATTGCCAGGTTTGCCGTTCAGCATGTCGAAAACGTGCATGGTATCTCTGTACAGAGCTGGGTCTACCCCCAGGATCGCGAAGCCGGATTTTATGATTACTCACAAGCCGTTCCGATTCTAAAATATTTCAGCGAACAGATCGGCGCATTCCCATATGGAAAACTGGCGAATGTGCAGTCGAAAACGCGCTACGGAGGGATGGAGAACGCAAGCGCTATTTTTTATAACGAGAATTCAGTAAAAGGAAAGCGGGAAAATGAAAGCCTGATCGCTCACGAGATCGCCCACCAGTGGTTCGGCGATTCCATTACTGAGGCGGACTGGCATCACATTTGGCTGAGCGAAAGCTTTGCGACCTACTTTGCCAGCCTATACTTTGAGTCCGCATACGGACGCGAACAGTTAATCGAACGCATGCAAAGTGCCAGAGAACGCGTTTTCACTTATTATGAAAAAAATTCCAACACTTCCATTGTCGACACAAGCATCTCGAATTTGAATAAGCTGTTAAATCCGAATTCGTATCAAAAAGGAGCCTGGGTTCTGCATATGCTGCGGTATGTTGTGGGCGACGACGTCTTCTGGCAAGGCATCCGGGAATTTTACAGGCTTTATCGCGATCAAAACGCGCTCACGAAGGATTTTAGGCGCGTGATGGAGAAGGTCTCAGGACAAAAATTAGATTGGTTTTTTCAGCAGTGGGTCTTTCGTCCGGGACATCTGAAGTTAAACGGCGCCTGGGATTACTCAGAAAAGACAAAAAAGTTGAAAGTCCGTTTACGACAAGTTCAAAACGGTCCCCCGTTAAGAATGCCCATCGAGCTGGCAATTTATCAAAAACAACAAAAGTCGCCACAAATTGAAAATCTTCAACTCACAACCAAAGAACATGAAGTTTCCTTCCTCTTGAAAACTGCTCCCTCCGAAGTCATCCTCGACCCAAACAGTTGGCTGTTAGCGACTGTCCGTTTTCATCGCAAAAAGTAATTATCTGCAAAAAACGGGTAATTAGTGTCTGACCGAAAACTCGTTAAAATGCTCAAGCACCCGTCCCCGGGTGCGTTTGACGCTTCGTAAAAACAATT
>JBHHWX010000157.1:0-11213 GCA_046756745.1 bacterium
CATTGCCAAGATACCAACGGTTTCGGCTAGATATTTTCAGGGTGACATCAGAGAAATTTTTATCGTTAAAGACCGAAATCTCACCAGCGTTGAAATGTCTCGAATTTCGGCGTTCTACAATCAAACGCTCGGACTCTCAATAACCATTCCAACTTCAATTTAGACGAAAGGAGTTAAGTGAAATGTTCAAATATAAACAAAAAGCCTGGGTCGCGGCGCTTTCGGTTTTCGTCGTTAGCGTTGTTAAAGATTACGTCGGCTTGCCGGAAGAAGCCACGCAATCGTTTCTTGATTTAATTTGGAGTTTCGAGGGCCTGAAGTCTTTCGGGCTTGGCGTTGCCGGCTGGGTCCTGACCTATGCCGTCCCGAACGTCCGAGCGATTTTCAGCGGGCTACAAACTTAAACTGGAGACCAATCAAATGGCAGAGAAAAAACCGTTGCACGAATTGAAGTCGTCGCAGTTTGCCGAGCTCGTTTGTATGAAATGTAAAGAATCGCTCGGCAGCTATTTCTTCACTCACGGCGACCCGATTCAGGCGATATGCAATAAATGCAATAAGGCCGAGCCGCCGTCGGAACCGAAATAAAGCTAAACAGAAATGGCTAAAAAAAAAACCGTTACACGAATTGAGGCCCTCAGAATTTGGTGAGCTTGTCTGTATAGAGTGCGACAGATCATTTGGCAGCTATTTCTTTATGAGCATCTTCTTTCATCACGACCAGGAACTGATTCAGGCGCTGTGCGACAAATGCAACAAAGCCGAGGTCCCGCCGCGAAAGAAGCAGCGATAAAAATCTCAATGCCCTTTTTTGCAAATCTCAAGGGCTGAAATCGACGAACTCTATTAAGGTGGGGTTTGATAATGACAGAACTCCTACAATACCTTCCAGTGCTAAATTTGCTCATAATTCCATTAACCGTGGTAATTATTCCGCTCATCAAATGGGCCGTGGCCATGGAGCGCCGGATTTCTAAAATCGAAATTCTCATGAACATCCTGGCCAATGGCCATCAGAAAACACTTGACAAATTGCCATGAAATGTTATATTTTAACAGAACAACAAAAAAAGCGCACGCGCGCAGGGAGGTGTAAAGTTGTTCACCAAAGCCATCAAACTCCAGGACATTTCAAAAGAATTACGGCTAAAGCCTCGGACATTGAGTCAAACTTTTTCTGGAGTTTGATGGCGCTTGATGTTTCGAGGCTTTTTTTGTTTGGAGGTGATCGTAAATGAAAGCAACTTTCATTTGTAAGAAACACGGCAAGGATTTGAAACCTCGCTCATGTTTGACCTGTGCAATTCTAGCGAACGAAAAACAGGGAGGTTCACATCATGAAGCTAAGCGACGTCCGTCTGGACATTGTGAACCTGCTGTTGTGTTGTCTCTGTAACGAGAAAGTCGGTTTTACCAATACCTCTTTTGACCAGGATGTTATTTGTCCGGAGTGTGCCGACGAAATGACCAACGTCATGATAGAAAAACTTGAGTCAAAAGAAGTTTTGAATGTTATTTATGACCGATACAGAATCAAAAACAACAGTGTTAAGCAGGTTCTTGGCATCACATGAGAAGAACTTCCTTGAAGCGGTTAAGTCTGAAGATAATTATCGCAAAATTATGCAGAAATTCCAAACAACTAAAATAAGGGTTTTGTATGATTTAATAATAGATAAGCCGCCTCAAGGCTAAAAAGGGTTGGTTTTTTCGCCTGATTATTAGGCGAAAAAAAGACCCGACCACTAGGGCGTTTTCAATAAAAGCGTGGGAGCTTTTTAAGTCTTAGTGGCCGGGTTTGAAGACAAAAACAGGGTGTTTACATAAACCTCAATATCGGTAATTTACCCATCATATAATATGGGTAAAACCGATTTCCAGCCCTCAAAGTTAGTTCTTCTCAATTTTTTCCATACCTAAAAAAGCTCCCACAAATTACCAGTTTTTTGAAAGAAATTCCGCCGGAAATTTGTCTATTTAAGTGAGCGTTGGTCTTTGCCGTGACCGCGTTCAGCCTCAAAGAATCGGCAGTTTCCGGCGGTCTCTAAATTTGTGGAGGCCGCCAATGTTGTCTTCTGAAAATCACATCTTTTTAGCTGGCCGCAACTTGAATTGTTTTGAGTGCGGCGAGTCCATTCCTCGTGGTGATCCGTTTCGCCTGAAGACCTGGCGCTTTGCCGGGAGAGCATTAATAAACCGCGTTTTTTGCCTGAAAAGTCCCTGTACTCGAAAAATGAAACATCAAGGATTCTTTAGGTCAAAAAAACGGCTCCGTCAAACAGCGACGTCAGTCGCTTGTTTAGGGACTGTCATGCCTTGCGATGTTATGGACTAATGATCCTTAATGCGGACAATATCGGCGAAGTGACTTCCCGGAAGGGCTTTTTTAAGTACACTAAAAGACCTACCGCGCCGGAAACCCTCGTCAAAGCGAAACTCATCAACGAGCCGTTTAGATTCAAATTCGGCGGTGGCAAAATACAGTCCTTCGACCGCGGTTACATCGTCATTTTTGGGAACGGCAAAATCGCAGCGATGGACTTCGAGAAATTTAATGACCTTTACGAATCAATACACTTGAGGTAAACATCACATGATTAACGGCAGCCTTGAACATATTTTCTTGGGATTCCTTGCAACCTTCATTTCATTGCAGTTGTGGAAAACTCCCATGCCAGCCGTGGCCGTTATGCTAACCGTTGAAGCGGTCCAGATAGATGTTTTTGGAATTGACGGCAGAGTGGTTGACACTTTTCACGACCTTGCGATGGACGGCGTCGGCCTGTTTCTTAGTTTACAGATAAATTTTTGAGGGAGAAATCGAAACGCAAATGGAATCGAAACCATCAGATGGGATGGCGCTAATTTACAACGAGATTAAAGCGCTCACAGCGCTCCTGGTGAACAACCCGAATTTGCGACGTATTGAGTCGAAAGTCATGGAGGCGGGCGACGTCTTGAATAAGGAGCTTGCAATTGACGTCAAAATCGTCGTCGAAAAGCGTTTCCGAACTTCCCTCATTCATGTACCAGGAGAGCAAAATTGACGTCGTTAAAAATTGACGCCTTAAAAAGTAAACCGATCCTAAGTCCGTTGTATAACAAACGGACTTTGTTGCAAACTTTGCAACATGGGGGTCTCGTAAGTTACTGTTTTTTGGTTAAAAATTGGCTTAAAGAGGGCGATTACAACTACTTAACTCGAAAATGGTCGGAATTGACACGTTAAAATTGCAGTTGGAAGATTACGAAATTGACGAAAATCCACGTTTTGAAATTTGTCGCTCAAATGTCGATGCGTTTACAGGGGAAATTTACCCAGAGGAAGCACTTTACCAAATGAAAAACGGTAATACCATATATGGAGTTAAGGCGTATGGCAATTTTGAATTGTTTAACGTAACCATCTTGCCGATTTATGGCGGTGTTGGTTGTTTCGTGCAAACTTCAATCCCTAAATTCTATACCGATGGTGAGAGCAATACTCAGCCTTTGTCAAATTCCGACACTTTTGACGTTATTAGCGCGCTTGGAACAGCGCTTAAAGGCGTGGGAGTCAAAACAAATGTTTGGGATGCAAAATTTTCAAGGGTAGACACTTTTTCAAATATTAAACTTGAAAGTCCATTTGAGGACTACGCTCCGCTATTCAATACTATGAGAGCAAAAAGAAAAAAACGGATTAGTTACGGCGTTAAAATGGATACTTTTTTATGGTACAATTCTCAATCTGAAATGGCTTGTTACAATAAAGACCTGGAGACCGCGAAGCGCAAGCTTAAAAGAGGTATAAGGCCGGAACGACTCAAATATTTGGACTACAAAATCGCTCGCTTTGAACATCGCTTTAAGACCGGGAAATCATTAAAAGGCGCCGGGTTTAAAAAAGTTGACGAATTGCGGCATGGGAAGCTTGACGACTTGAAACTTAACTATATAAAAGAGTTCAAAGATAATTTATTTAAACTTGGAGTTAAAGACATGAATTGCTGGATGACAAAAGAGATTAAAAAGGAAATGACAGAGTTCCGAAACCTTCACGGCAGGAATTGGTTTTCAAAATTTTTGAAGTACCGGGGGCTTTCCGTTTGCGTTCAAATGATGTCAATCCCTCAGCTTAAGACAATTTTACAAGAGGTTAGCGGAGATCGGAATAAGGCCTGGAGATTTGAACAGGAAATGGATCGGGTGCTGGCTTACAAAGATGAGGATTCGGTGGAGTGGAAGAAAATCAACGAGATGTATATCGAAGTTAAAACTAAATTTCTAAATCAAAGTCTAAATTGAGGTTTTGAAGTTATGAAGAAAATCTTAATCGGGGTTGCCGTTGGCGCGGTCGCGGCGTTGCTGGTCCGGGAATTGATTGTTTTTAATAGCAAAGAAAAACAATCAAAAAACGGCAAACAGCAAAACGACAACAGTTTAATTAATTGGGGCGTTAATAAATACGTCGAACATAAGGCAAAGCAGCACGCAAAGAAAGAACTTAAAAAACAGGAGGCCAAAAATGCAGGACAAAATTAACTCAATCGTTGACAGTCCGGACGCTTTCACCCGGCCGAAGCTTGCGCAAAATTTCAAGACCATTAAAGAGTGCCTGACCGAGCTTTGCGAAGAAATCAAGGTCTCAAACGTAAACATTGACGAACTAGCCGATTTATTGGGCGCGGAGGTCACCGACGATGGAAAAGAAGAAGAATAACAACGACGATAAAGCCATAGACGTAAATATTGAGCCGCTCCCGGATAACCCTGACGGCATAAACTCACTTTTAAAAGACGACTCCCCTCCTACCCTGTCGGAGCCGAAATCGAAAAAGGCTAAAATCGAAAAGGATAAGCTTCTCGATCAGATTGAGAAAAAGCAAACCCGCAAGGTTGGACGTCCGACCATCGACTCGAAACTCTGGAACGAGGATATGGTCGAGCCGCTTATTCAGCAATTCTCGGCGACCATTGGCCGCATCCTGGGCGACAAGTGGGCGCTGGAATCGAAAGAGATAAAAGCCTGGGCGATGGTTTCGGTTCCACTTTTGAACAAATATGCTTCCGAGACTTCGCACGCGCCGGAATGGAACGCTTTGCTTATGCTCAGCACTTACTTGACGTCAAGAATTTTCGGGAAACAGTCGGCGGGTGGCGATGCTTAAAAATGTTATCTTCTTAATTCTGGGCAAAAATCAGAGCGGCAAGAGTACCTTTCTACGCGAAAAAGTGGTTCAGTGTCTCAGTCGCACCGTGATCATAGATACAGTTGATGAGTACAGTCCTTACGATTTTGGTCACTCTCAGGCAGGGATTGACGACCTGTTGGGCTTTGGCACGGTTGTTGTGGACACGTTTGCCGACTTCAAGAGGGCTTACCTTGAAAACTGGCGCTACAAACAGTTTAGAATCATTTGCAAATTTAAAGAGGACGACGCCGAGCTTATCCTTCCAGTCGTACATCGGGCCGGGTATACGAGCCTGGTCATTGAAGAAATCGACTTGCTCGGTACAAATAATCTTAGCAAAAAAAGTGCGCTCTTTAAACTTTTCACAAAGAATCAGCATTGCAAAGTAAACATTTTCGGGACCACGCAGAGGCCTGCGGAAATCTCAAAAACTCTTACCAGTCAATCCCACATTCTTATATCGTTTCGTCAAGACGAAAAAGTCGATTTGGACTATTTCAAGACCCACATGGACAACCCTGAGGAACTCAAAACGTTGGGGCTGGGAGAATATCGTATAATCAAGGGGCGCGCGCAATTCAACGCGCTTATGAAATCGTTTAACCAAAAAAAGGAGTGTGTTTAATGTTGACCGTAGACAAACGACTGAACCGCATTGAGCGGGCGCTTTTCGCTGAAACTATCAACCAAACCGTCGAAAGATGGCTCGAGGAGGATTATCCGAAAGCGAAAAAGAAGAACGATAGCCTCAAAGAGTCGACCTTTATCGTTCAAAAGCTCGGAGAAGAATCCGAGCCGCCAAAGAGTTCAAAATCCTAAACCAAAAATGGAGGTTATGAGATGGCAGTCAAAAGAATCGGCAAGGACATCACCAACCAACTGAGACCGCGGACCGTAATTGTGTTCACCGCCGGGGTGGTTGTTTCGACTGTTATAATTAACAGTCTGCGCCGAAGCTTTCCGAAATTCAACGAATTTATGGAGGGCTTTAATTTGCCAATTGGCCGCGGCGTTTGATTTTCTTTTTTTAAAACCAAATTGGAGTATGAACCATGAAAGAGCTTTTTTCAGATGGTGTAAGCAGTTCAGATAGTCAATCAAGTTTCGAGTTACCGCCTGACCAGTACGAGCAGCTTGTCTTTCGATTTGCGGTCACGACTGACACTGGACAGACGTTGACCATGGCGGACCTGGGAGAGGTGCAAATAACCGATGGCAAAGGGCAGCAAACGCGCATAGACTTTGCCAGTTTGCAGGACCGGGCTTTTGCCGTGGGCGGTATCTTACAGGATGTTAGCGGCTCGGCTGCGACCGCCGAAAATGTCGCGGTTCCGATACCCTTCGCTTTGCCAGGAGACGAGGACGCTATTTTTGAAGTCGGAGTCGCAGAGAGTGTCACTGTGCGCCTGTTCTATGCCAGCACCCTGGCGACCAGAATCGGCAGCAACACTATGACGGTTACCGTTAATGGAGTGGTAAAGGACGGCATCCAGTATTATCGCCTGCTCCATAACCGTTTTGACATTCCCATCACCAGCGGCTTGACCACAAAAACCCTGCCTTTTGAGAATATCCAGGAAATTTGGATGGAGCGCACATCGAATATCAGCCGGGTAGTGATAAACTCCGAAGGCAATCAACCCTACAACGCCGCCCTTAACGATTTAATCCAATTCACTCACGCGCGCTATAACCTTGAAACATTTTCCTCGACTCCGAACAAACTTGCGCTGCCGCTTAACCTCACTAGTGAGGTTGACGATGGTTTGCACGACAACGTTCAGGTGCAAATTGATGGTAGCGGTACCGATACCATCACCTTGCATGTCGTGAGTGTAGACTTTACGCCCGACGAGATGGCCAGCACCCAGCAAAAGAAAGCGGAGCTTGCGCAGAGGAAGTTTATAGCGAAAAGGAATGACGGAAAAACCAGGCCGTTGAGAGCAATCGCACAGGCCGGGAGTTAAAAAAATGGCAAGAACAGCATTATTTAAGAATGTCGGTTCTCGAACTTTGCCGGTCAAAGGAATGGACTTTAGGGTTGCTCCATCTGCTCCAAAACCTCCGCCGCCGCGAACGATTGGACAATCGGCGGGGTCTCGAACGCAAAGGATTGTAAACGAGAAAAAGGCGCTTTCTTCTCAAACGCTAAATAAGAAAGCGGCGGACACGCGCAACTTTTTGGGTCAGGAAGCAAAAATAAGAATGAGCGGCGTCTTGTTTGCCGCCGGTTTGCTTTTGCTGGTTTTCGGAATTTCAAGTGGAAAGGTGAAATTATGATTTTACCATCAGATAATTTTTTAATGCCGGACTTTCTTTTGTTGTCATCGTTTATGGCCCTGGGGCTTTTTGGTAAACTCAAAAGGGGCTTTAAAAAAATTGGCAAAGGAGTGGCAAAATTAGCTAAGGGCGCGGTCCGGATCGTCGCTCCGCCGGTTGCTTCCGCCGTAGATATTGCCCTGGACGTCTTAAAGGGTTCGGGGACGCGCGCTGGCGCCGCGGCGGTTACCTCGCTTGAAAGCGACCGGGCGGCTTTTCAAAGATTAAGCACCCGGCAGGACGTTGCGCTCGGCGCTGGTTTTGGAGCGCAGTCGCTTTTTTCTAATCCCTTAATCATTGTCGGAGCCGCCGGTATCGGCCTTTTTTTCTTACTTAAGCGGAGGTAAAACTATGGCAGTAGGACGAACGAAATCCGGAAGAATCAAAAAGGGCTACCGTATTTCTTCGAGCGGTCGGGTCGTTAAAGTGAGAAAGAAATCGCGCAGCAAAAGGAGACGGCGCCGGTAAATGGCAAAATTGAAACTCCCAAACCCAAACCTGGTTGTGTTTACGGTTTTGGCCGGGATTTCTCTTGCGATTGTTAAGCAGTTTACTGGAAAAAAGTTTCTCGGAAACATCGCAAAGCTCCCGGAGCGCATTAAGAGGTATTTTGCAACGCCGGTCGTTCATCGAAAAAGTCTCTTAGAAGAATCGACAAATGACCTTAAGGGTCTTGTCGGTTTATTTGGAATAAAGCTTGAACGAAACGAAAAGACCGCTCGCATCATGCAAAGAAAGCTCGCGCCTTTTAACCGTTTTATTCGGCTGAACGAACAAAGCACAGGTATACCGGCTAAATATATCGGTGCTATTATTTGGATTGAGTCAAGCGGCAATCCGAACATCACAGGCGCCGCGGGTGACACTGGCTTAATGCAAATAACCCAGGATGCCCTTACTGACGTTAACCAGAGATTTGGATTTGATTTTCGTTTAAACGACTTGCTTTTCCCTGGCGCAAATATCGCGGTCGGCAGTCGCTTTCTTCAAATGAAAATAGAGGAATTTCCTGGAGATCTAAAGACTGCGGTTCGGGCGTATAACTGCGGAGCGACTGGCGCAAGGCTTAACCCTCTTTGCGGCCAGGTCTATGCCGAGCGGTTCGCGCAAGCAGTTCAAAACTTAGAGAGTTTATCATGAGCATCGAAAGATTTGAAATAGGCAGCATGCTTAACACGATATCTAAAAGTTATCGAATAGGAATCTCAGCGCGATTGACCGGCATAACAATTTTAAACAACATTGTGCCGATTGACACAAAGCTCTCTTTGGATGATTCGGCCTTTCAATTCGAGGCCTTTCCCTACCAGACAATAGAAATTCCGCCGGAGTTCAACGTCCGAAATTCGATAACAATTCACCAAACCAATACGACGATTGCAGGTGGAGGGACGACCGTTCAAACCGATTTGCCATTTAAGGTTTTGGCTTTTTTTGAGCAGCGGCCGGTCCAAATACCGGTAATGTCGAACGTCGATTCGTTTGTCTTGCGCAATGACGGCAGCGCTCAAACTGTTATCCAGAATATGAATTTTCAAAACGCAATGATTTTTGCGTCCACAGTGACGACGGCAGACATTCAATCGTTTAGGTATCAAGTTGGGTTTGTCGAGGCGACCGGAATCTGGACGAATGGTTATTTCCATATCAGAGGCGACTCTAAAACAAGCGAAAAAACTATACATCTTGATTATCCATTCAATGATTTGAGATTCATCCCAAGCACAACGTCGATTAACACAGATTTTCGTTTTATGATCTCAGCAAGGTAAAAACCAAATGCCAACAATCAAAAATAGGCAACTCATTGAGGAATATGAGGTTCACAGAGGGGCTACTATTACCGCAGACGAGACGTCGGAATGGTTTAACTGCGAGGGTTTCCACAATCTTCGACTTAATTTGTCGGTAATCGGCACGGTGTCCGGTACCAGTCCGACTTTAGACGTTACAGTGGAAATAGTAGGCCGCACACATGGCGACGCTTTTACGGATTTGGGCGGTATGACTCAAATAACTGCGACCAGCGCCAGTGAGAGTAAGCTTTTTGATATTCGGGGCGTCAGTTATTTTAGAATAAAAACCAACGTCGGCGGCACAAGTCCGAGCTTTGGCGATACCGATTTGATTTTTGCACTCGAATAAAATGCCCCAGGATGTCATTTCTTTACTACAAGGTCAAAGTGGTTTCGACAAAATGGCTCCCAACGAAATCTCTAATTTAAAATTATGGTTGGTCGCTGATCGGGTAAATATGACGGTCAGGGGTACCGATGAAATTCAACTGTGGAATGATATTTCAGGAAACAGTCGGCAGTTTGAGTCTTCGGCTCAGGCAAACGAACCATTTGTCATTGATAGCGTCATTAACGGCAAGTCGGTTGCCAGGTTCGACGGTTCGAGTGAATTTCTTCGAGATAATGGAGCCGCGAGCTATTATGATTTTTATCACGGCGCCACTTCCAGTTCGCAGAAATGCACGGCGGCGCTACTTTTTTATATCACGGACCTGGATCCGGAAAAGAACCAACAGTTGCTCGGAACTCACGCGGGCAACTCTGCAAATTCCGGCAGCGCTTTTCCGCACTTGACCGCCGGAGCCGACGACGACAAAATGCAGTACACGGTTTTCAGATTTGTTTCGGGGACTAATGTCGTCCAGTATAAAACGCCAAACAACTCATGTTTAACGCAGCTTTGGAACTGGGTGATGTGTGATTTGGATACTACGATTACAACGGATTGCTCCCATATTTTCATTAACAACGTCGAACAGGCTAAATCCGACAGAAACAATCCGCCTCATACCGGCGGCCCGACGGCAACCTTGCATATAGGGGTTTTGTCGACTCAATCGACGTACACAAAAATGGATTTGAGGGAGGTCGTTATGTACGATAAGGTTCTAAGTCAAGCCGAACGTGACGGCCTTGCGCGATACTACAATGACGAATACGGTTTGACGATTTCGATATGAGCGACCTAAGCTACTTTAACGTGGGCGGCCAATTCATTAAAACCTTAGACCCGCTTCACTTGCAGGACCTGGATTTATTGTTGAGAGCAGATGAAAAATATTTCACGCTCGGCGGAGGCGACGCAATCCAAAGTTGGCAAGACTTGAGTCCTAACGGTTATTCGATTTCGGGTATTAACCCAAATGAACCGATTTTGATTAGAAACGCTATTAGCGGCAGCGACGTCGCGAGGTTCAATGGCAGTTCACAATACCTTGAACACACCACGAGCGTTTCGCTCTACAACTATTTACACGAAACAAAGGGAACTGTGGGAATTTTATACAATGTTACATTAGCTGATCCGAATACTCGTTATGTATTTCTTGCTAATCAGGACTTTGGAAGTGGTAGGGGAATCGCAATTCATTATGACGACAGAGCAAGCGCAAGCAGAAATGACGTCGTATTGGCTGATATTCTAAATGGCACCGCGGGGCAATCTGAATCATTGCAAAGTCCCAACGATTACTTTACGACTCAACAGTGGAATTTTTTAGTGGTAAATTTCAGATACAACGAATCGACCGACTCGCTTAATTATTTCATCAACAACACTAACAAGCAAAAGCTCAACAGAATCTTTTCGCCTGTTATCGGTAACGCAAATAATGACCTGACCATTGGCAGGATACCAACTGGCGGGCGGTATTTTCAGGGTGACATCAGAGAAATTTTTATCGTTAAAGACCGAAATCTCACC
>JBHHWX010000158.1:0-11171 GCA_046756745.1 bacterium
GCAATACACTACTGCCGTAGTTCTTTCAGTTAGAACATGTTCATGTTCTTAGAAGCCTGTTTCTTAAATCTTCATCATTTTGTCATCAATTATTTTGTCTTTAAAAATTCAAACTTAAACCAAATGTGAAGTTTTATTTCTGTGGGGTTTCTGTATCTGTGGGCGTATTAGTTTGCCGTAACGCGTTATGTATCTCGCTTTTTAAATTGTCTTTGTAAAAATACAAAGATTTGATTGACAATATCATATCTGAGCCGCCTCAATCCGTCTTGCTCGTAAATCGCGTATGTGTATTCGGGGCCAATCTTGCCTCCTCGGGCGTGATCACCACGCCTGGTAATGCAAAGGTTAGCTCGCCGCTTTCCACCACAAACTCGCCGTTGATAAGCACGTACTCAATGCCTTGGGCATATTGATGCGGCTCAAAAAAAGTCGCCGTATCGCGGATGTCCTCCAAATCGAACACAACCAAGTCGGCGTGGAAGCCTTCGCGAATGAGGCCGCGATTGCGGAAACCCAGGATTTGCGCCGGCAAAGAAGTCGCCGACCGCACCGCGTCTTCGACGGAAAGCACACCTTGTTCCAAAGCATATTTGCGGATTTTGCGCGGGAACGTGCCGTAAAATCGCGCGTGCACCGGGTCATCGCCGGGCAATGCGATCCCCGCGTCTGAAGCGGTTGCGCACCAGGGTTGAGCGCCGTAAGCTTCGACGTCGATTTCGGACAGTGAAAAAGCGCGCAACCGGACGCCGCCCCGACGTTTCGCGTCGCCTTCTAATTGCAGTTTCACAGCTAAGTCAAAATACGACAGCTTGAGCTCCTGTGCCAGAGCAGATATATTTTTGCCAACAAATCCGGCGTCGGGATAATCCATAACCAGGATGTTCTCGGCTCCACCGCGCCGGGTGATCTCGTGCAGCACGTCCGCCTTCAGCTTCTGGGTTGCCGTCCCATCGTGCAGGACTTTTCTCACCGCTTGCGCATAATCGATTTTTTCGCGGCTCGGAGTAAACGTATTGATTTCACTTCCGGCGACCCAGCTTGGAATCAGCCGGGTGCGGCCGTCGCTGCCTGAGGTATTGTAAGGATATTGGTCGGCCCAAATCGGCACGCCTCGCTGCCGGGCACGACGGATCAACTGGATCGCAGCCTGGCTCGATCCCCAAAAATTGGCGCCGCGGGCTTTAATGTGTGTCGCCACAACCGTCGCTCCCGTGCGCTCAGCGACTTCGATCAACTCGATGATGTTATCTAAAAAGGTCGGCTGCTTTTCATTACCAAAACTGGGAAGATACCACATGGGATCAGCGCCCGAGCTGCGTTCGTGGATAATGAACACGCCGGCGTAAGGTTTGATTTCTTCCGCCAAAGCCACAACCTCATCGGTGTCGCTCCAGCGCGCCGGGATATATTCCAGACCCGAGGACAGACCGAATGCACCGGCCTTCATGCCTTCACGCACTATTTTTCGCATTTGTTCGATTTCTTCGGCAGTGGCGTCACGCTTCATGTTTTTGATTTCCCTCGGTTCGAAAAAATGATTCGGATCTTCTGCCATGACCCGCGCCCGTGTGCTGTTGTGACCGATCAAAAGCACGGTGTTCGGCCCGAATTTTCTCTCTTCAAGCTCCTTCATTTGTTTGGCGATAGACTGAGGAGACCTGCCATCCTGATTGATCACCACAGTGGTGATACCTTGACTCACCAAGTTTGGCGCGGCCCGGCGTTTGGCGTCCGGGGAACGTAAACCTTTTGATTTATCGCCTTCGGCCGTATCATCGGCATGAGAATGCAGATCGATGAAGCCGGGAGCGATATATTTCCCGCGAGCATCGATGACGCGCGCAGCGCTTCGGGTCTGCAGCCTGCCAACGGCAACGATGCGGCCGGCTCGAATCCCGATATCCGCGCCGAACCAGGGGTTGCCGGTGCCATCGAAAACCCGGCCATTCAGGATCAAAAGATCGAAATCAGAAGTTTGAGCTTCTCCGTGCGATGCGATCCCCAAAACAACCGTTAACAACAAAGCGAAAACTTTTGTCTGAATGTTCATGTCTGTCACCTCAAAAGTGAAAAGTGAGACGGCAGACGTGAGACGTGAGAGTGCCGTCCTGAAAAAAGTTGACAAAAATTATTAGTAGTAGTAGCTTTTCTTTTTCTTTTTTTGCTACATTTTTCTTTTGTGGATATGTGGATAACTTTTCAGGCTGCATATCGATACTCCGGTGTTTGATAGTCAAGACTGGTATGTAATCGTTGTTCGTTGTAGATTTTGATTGATTCACGGACCAGCTCGGTGTATTGGCACTGGTTTACGTCTCACGTCTGCCGTTTGCCATTTGACGCGCCGTGTTAGCGATTATTCAATAACCGGCACAAACGGCGCTATCGCCATCATTTCCCCGCTCCGGATTAAATTCGCTATCGCCATCTGGCGTATCGCTTGTTTCGCCTCCGAAGGCAGTTTGTTAAAGATGGACCCTTCGCCTAAGCCCGGTTGCAATAGCTTGGCCGCCCGGATGCTGAATTTATCGAAAAAAGATTCAAAAAAGCTCTTCGGTTGCGGATAGACGATCCACTGCGTTTGCGCGTCGGCGGCAAGCCCCGCCTTTTCTTTGGCAATGGCTAAAGCGGCATCCAGTCCGCCCAAGGAATCCACCAGTCCGATTTCAAACGCCTGCCGGCCGGTCCATACCCGGCCCTGGGCAATTTTATCCACCTCGTCCCAGGATTTTTCACGGCCATCGGCGACTTTTTGCACAAAGGTTTTGTAAATAGCGTAAGTGTTTTCTTTAAAGATACGCCATTCCTCTTGGGTCATGGGACGTTTGTCCGTAATCATATCCGCATGCTTGCTGGTTTTGACCGTCTCCCAGACGATGCCGAGTTTGTCGTACGTACCGGACAGGTCGAAAACCGCTCCGACCACCCCAATGGATCCCGTAATCGTCAACGGCTGCGCCACAATAGCGTCGCAGCCCATGGCCATCCAATAACCTCCCGAAGCCGCAACGTCGGACATAGACACAACCACGGGCTTTTCTTCCCGCACTTTCTCGATTTCCGCCCACATCACGTCTGAAGCCAGGGCGCTGCCTCCCGGGCTGTCAACGCGCAAAACGACGGCTTTGACCGCCTTGTTCCGCTTCGCTGCCCTCAGCATGCCCACGATTGAGCCGGACCCCATATTGCGGCCAAACAAAGGATCCACGCCGCTCTGACCGGATACGATGCTGCCGATGGCATAAATCAGAGCGATTTTCTCACCCCGGCCCAAACCCACATCTTTGGCGGGAATCTTAGCATAGCGGCTAACGCTGATCATACGTAACGTGCGATTTTTCCCATTCGTCGCCTCATCATCGTAAACCTTCTTCTTCATCATATCCACAACCGCGGACTCGTATTTCAAATCGTCTACGAGTTTATGCTGCAGAACTTCCTCAGAGCGGTAAAGCCCTTCATCCAGCGCCTGGATAAAATCATGACGCTCCAAACCCCGCGTCTCACAAACAGTACCGACAAACTCTTCGAAATAATTGTTTAAAAGAGATTCGGTCACTTCGCGGTGTGCCGGGCTCATGGATGTGCGTTTCAGAATATCGCCGGCGCTTTTATATTTTCCGATGTTGTCCACTTGCGGCTCCATGCCGATCTTGTTGAACAAGCCTTTGTAAAACGGCACTTCAGCAGCAAAGCCGTTAAATTCTACGTAAGAGTGGGGCTGCAAATGCAGTTCGTCCGCAGCGAGCGCGACATAGTACGATTTTTCATCACAGGTTTCCATAAAGGCGGTCACGAATTTACCGGACTCCTTGAAATCGTGGAGCATTTCCCGGATCTCCTGAGCTTTGCTCCACCCGATACCGGGATTGCCGATGCGCACGTAGACGCCCAGGAGTCGTTCGTCTTTCTTAGCCATCGCCAATGATTTGCGAATATCGTGCATTTGACCATTTGCCCCTTCGAACTGCCGGCTAAAGGCGTCCCTGGGGAATTTTTCAGTAATGAGCCCTGTCAGGTTGACACGCAGAACCGTATCTTTTTTCACCACGGGTTTATCGTTCAGAGCCGAGACTATCGCGAAAATGAACAAGGCGCCAAAGAAAACAAACACCCCGGAAACGATGAAAAAAACGATCCAGCCTTTTTTTATAGCCATCATGACCTCCACTTCCGTAGATGAATTGGTGGAAATTTATTTTTCAAAATAAATGTATCTATTTTAATTTAATAATTCAAGATAAACGAACAAACTTTATGGCTGGCAAACGGGACGTTTGCCCTACGTAACGCAATCGTCTCGATTGCTCAGTGCACAACTCATGTAACAATTACCTGCGTTACACGGTCGCTGCTTTTGCAACCCAAGCAGTAAAGACCGGCTCTCTTTGTAAAAGACTCCGTCCTATTTTCAAAATATTCAACATGTTAAGTTGCATGAAAATATTCATCATGATTTTTGGCACTGCCTTTGTAGTAAGATCAATCACAGGGTATAACTCAAATATTTCGTGAACTAAGGAGGTTCTATCATGAAACGGTTTCTCTTGGCAGTTTTGTTTTTAGCAAGTGCGGTGCTCTTCGTCGAACCGGCTCAAATCCTTTTCAGCAATTTTTTACGTCTGGATCAGCCCACCACTTATGAAATCAAAAAAGGCGATTGGATTAGCAAAATCGCACAGCGGTATTACGGCGACGCCTCCTATTGGAAGGAGCTCGAGCTGATCAACCGGGCGCCTAACGGCAACTTGGTTTATCCCGGGGAAAAAATTATTGTACCCAGTTTTAGCGCCATCCGAAAGATTCGCAAAACGCGCCGCCTCTCAGATGTGAATGGAATTTTAGATTTTCAAGAAGAATTGTTATCCGGGCGGATGCCGTCCAGCACAGAACCGGTTCCCGTATTCGAGCGAGAAGCGGAAACCGCTGCCGCTGTGAATGAAGCGCCGGAAAAAGTTCTCACAGCAAACGCGGCTGATGAATGGGCCGGAGAGCAGGTTATCACGAAATACGAAGCCCTCCCGGAGCGTGAACAAGCTGAAACGCCTTTGTACCGTTCTACAGCGGTGGTGACGGGTGTCGTGGTTCTCGCTGTGATCGCGATTATGGGACTCCTGCTTTTTACCCGAAAAAAACAAAAGGAGGAGATTGTTGTTTACGGAGAGCCATCTGAGGACGAAAAGGAAACGGAAAAAACGGAAAACAACAAAGACGAGAGCAGATATTTTTTCGAAGATTTCAAAAGCGATTCTTCTGAAAAAGAAGAAAAGAAAGCGGTGGAAATACTCTGAGTATTTACCGCTGCTATCGTTATTTCCCCCTCTAACCACTGTATATCAGTGGGCCTGTCGATAGGCTCCATTCAGTCACTCCCGGTTTTGGTGCAATTGGGATGAATGGAGCCTTTTTATTATGAGGTAATCTGTCAGTCCGGGAATATTTTCGAGAGTGGAATACTCAATCCGGGCAGAACACTTGAGCTCAGAAGTTGATTCTTTTGATAAGCTTTCAAAAGTTTATAGTCATGGTTTGAAAGGGAAAAAACCTCTATTTTCTGTTCCTCAGGATCAATTATCCAGTATTCTCGTACTCCACTTCTCGCATAGAGCTTTTTTTTCATGCCTAAGTCGCGCTCTTTGGTAGAGGAGGATAGGATTTCGACGACCAAGTCGGGCGCCCCTTGAATGTTTTTTTCAGTAATAATATTTTTGTTTTTATTGGATATGAACAGAATATCCGGTTGAACGATATCATACGGCGACAGCAGGACGTCTAACGGCGCCCAAAAAATCCTGCCGGAATTATTTTGAGTAACATGATTGCCTATTTCTAAGCCTAAATTAGTCAGGATATATTGATGAACGGTTAAGGGGGATGGTGTCATATACAGTTCTCCATCGATAATTTCGTAACGGTTACGATCCTCCGGCAGATGCTGGTAATCTTCATAAGTATACTTTAAATTTGCCGGAATCGTTTGTGTTTGTACGCTCATAAGTTACTTCCCGCTTGTTTTTTTACCTGGAATATATTATTGACATGACCGTTTGAATCGATGTGGTGATTGCGGACTTTCACCTCTTGTTTCATTTTCTCTGCCATCAATCCCACTTTTGATCGTCGAATAGCCGTAAAATTTCGATTTTTTCATCAGTGGTTAAATCGTAGAGATCGATGATACGCCATAAATTTTCCCCCTTTGCCAGCAGATGCTGGATTTCTTTCAGGATTTCCGGATCAGGTGTTTTGCTCATTTATTCTAACCTGGAAAATTCATCAACCATCGACAGTTTGGAATTGAGTGTTTTGTTTGTCATTTGGGTTTTATTTGGGATTTGGGATTTTGTCTTTTGGAATTCAGGCTAAGCATTTAAGATGCTCTGTGCTTTTTTATCGTCTGTAGTGCTCAAAACCAGAAAACTTCCGCTCCCTGTAGCCGTTGCAAAAGCGTTCTCGATGTTTATTTTTTTCTGCGATAACTTATGTGCTAATTCGGCCAGAGTGCCTGGATGGTTTTTTAACTCTACTGTAAGAACATTCCCTTCTCCGTACATCAACCCCAATTTATGGAGAATTTCTTTGGCCTTTTCCGGGTCGTCAACAATAATTCGAACAATCCCCCAATCCAAATCATCGACTATTGAAAAAGCCCTGATATTAATATTCGCTTTCGACAAATTCTCACATAATTCCTCCAAACTTCCCACTTTATTTTGCACAAAAATGGATAATTGTTTTTCGATGGCCATAATCCCTCCGTCTCTTTACTACTATCATAAAAGCCTTCTCACATGCTTATTAGTATAGTTATTAAGCTTTGAAAAATCAAGCGAAAAAGCGAGTGAGTTGTAACCGGTCAGTTACGGTAATTAGTCGAAACGCTTAGTGAAGGCGTCCCGCCGAGCGATTCATCGCCCGAACTGTGGTATTGTTGAAACGATTCGAAATGACTTAAATATTTGGCCGATTGTCCCTGATACAGGATGTCAAATAAGTATTGTAGAGCGCTCGGCTAGGACTCCTTCGCTAAGTGGATGGGACATTCGTTGGGTGTTCACGCTTTAGCGTGCTTTTGTCCCGCCCCTCCAAGAGCAAGCTGAAACTTGTACACCGCCACCCACCCGTAACTGACCGATTACGGAAGGTGTCGATATAGCAGAACAACAACTAATTTATGAAAAACTGCCAACAGCTTAATGCCACTAGCTTTTTTGCAGACGGGACGTTTGCGGTACGCCGTGTGGGCGCATTTGAAAACATCCTTGCTTTTTTACCCTAAATCATTTATTATTGATGGATGGTTAAACATATTGTCATGTGGCAGTTAAAAGACGCTTCCGAGGGCGCCGGGAAAGCGGAAAATGCTGCGAAGCTAAAAGACAAATTAGAAGCTCTGCAGAAAACGATTCCTGAAATAAAGTCACTCGAAGTCGGGATTAATTTTAATAACTCCGATGCGGCTTATGACGTCGTGTTGACTACCGAATTTGAAAACCGGCAGGCTTTGCAGGCTTATCAAAACCATCCGGATCATCAGAGATTGATTTCCGAATTTCTCAACAAAGTGAGAAGCGACAAGAAAGTCGTGGACTTCGAAATTCAAGGGAGTGAAGCTTGAAATTAGCGGTTACAGCAGATATACATCTTACCTTTCGAAAAGCCTATCCGGAGCGTTATCATGCGCTGGAAGATATTCTTAAGCAATTGTTGACTGACGGGGTGAAAACGCTTATCGTCGCCGGCGATCTGTTTGATGAATCTATTCGCAATTACGCCGAGTTCGAGGCGTTATGCACGGCTGCACCTTTCGCTGATATTCAATTTCTCATTATTCCGGGCAACCATGACGTCGAAATTCAGGGTGATTTTTTTACAGCACAGAACGTCGAGATTATTTCGGAGCCTACCATAAAAACGTTTGGTTCTTCGAACTTGAAATTTTTTCTCCTGCCTTACAGAGCGGATAAAACCATGGGCGAATTTATCGCTGAATACGCCGAGGAGCTTCCGGATAATAAATGGGTGCTGTTTGCTCACGGAGACTGGTCCGAGGGTCTGCGCGAGCGTAACCCTTACGAACCAGGGGTTTACATGCCTCTAAGCAGAAGGGATATCGAAACCTACCGGCCCTACAAAGTGATTTTAGGACATATTCACAAACCGCTTGATACAAAGAAGGTTTCGTATGTCGGTTCGCCTTGCGGCTTAGACATCAAGGAAACCGGACGGCGAAGATTCTTGGTCATGGATTCAAATACCGGCAGAATTAAACCGAGAAGGGTTCATTCCGATTTTCTTTACTTTAACGAATCCTTTATTATCCTTCCGGTCAAGGATGAAGCCGCGTTTGTGCGCAGACTGGTTCAAGAGAGAATCGAGGAGTGGGATTTAGAGAGCCATGAGATTCCAAAAGCCCGCGTGTCCGTTCGTTTTAGCGGATATACAGCAAACAAGTCAGCGTTGCTTAAAAATATCATCGAGGCTTTTCGCGGGATTCGATTCTATAAGGACTGGCAACCGGACCTTTCGAATGTTGCGGTCTCAGACGATCTGAATTTAGCCGAAATTGCAAACCGGGTTTCCGGGACTATCGAAAAAATGGATTGGACGCCGGGGTTGTCTGATCCGTCAAAAGAAGATATTCTGCTGGAAGCGCTGCGCGTTATCTATGAGTACTGACCATGCCGATTAGAATAAAGAAAATAAATGTTCGGGAGCTTGGGCCGATTTCCCAATTTTCTCAACAACTTGCAGATGTGAACCTGATCTACGGGCGTAACGAACGGGGAAAAACCTACTTAGTCGAATTCATGATTCGTTCGTTGTTCAAGAGCCCTAAACTTTGGTCGCTGCGGCAGCAGAGTGGGAAAGGAAAGGTTGTGGTCGAAGGCATCATAGACAACGGTTTAACGGATTTCAGCCCGGCATCGGACAAGAAGCTGGAAGACTTTTGGGAAGAGAGCAATACCGGCCTGCCGGCTGATTTCTCCAAGCTGCTGGTTGTGAAAGGCGCTGAAGTTGAATTGGCCGGCGTCAAAGGCGGCATTGACAAAGCGATATTAAAGCGCTTTCTTTCAAGCCGTGAAATCTTGGATAAAATCGAAAACAATATCTCAAAAACCATTCAAGAGTCGCAGCTTGAAAACAACACCCTCACCGGACCAAAACGCGGTGAAATTCAGTCCCGAAACGAGCTGTACGAGAAGGTCAAACGAATCGACGAGTTGTTTCAGCAACTGGACACGAGCTATTCTGGCGGCGTTCGCAAGCAGCTTCAAGAGCAAAAGCAAAAGCTCGAAGAACAGATTCAGCAGCAGGTGACTGCGAAGCAAAATTTTGCCTTCACACTCCACAAGGAAATGGAGGCCTTACTTGCAGAGAAAAATAAAATCGATATCGACAAAATTCAAGACGCCAAAGGCAAGCTGAGTCTCTACCGTCAAAAGCTTGTAGATTATCGAGAAAAAGAAAAGAATTTACAAGAAGCCGAAATTCGAAGCAAGAACTACGAGTGGTTGAAGAGCGCCCAGGCGGTTTATGAAAATATACTGCAGCGCTCAGTCCCGGCTCCCAAGCCAATTTTTCTGATCTTAGCAATTTTGTTTCTGATCTCGGCTGCAGTTATGGCCTTTTTAAATCTTCCTTTATTCGCTGTGGCGGCTTTAGCGGCTGTTTTAGGTTTTGGCTGGCTGTATCTCCGTAAAGTGCAGGAACAAGCTGATCAGACAGCTCAAAATGTGGAGCTGGACAGGCTTAAGACGGAGTTTTATCAGCATTTTCACACAAGCCTTACCGGACTGCCTCTGCTGCTGGAATTTAGAGAGAACATGGAAGAAGATTACAATTCAGCGCGTCTCTTGAAAAAACAACTTGCCGACGATCTGCGGGATTTGTACTCATTGAAATTGGAAATCTCCGACTTGATAAACAGCGTCACCGGTGAGAAAAGCGATCCCAAACTGTGGGGCGAAATACTCCGTAAAGTTGAAAACGAGGTTGAGAAGCTCCAACAGTCCATTCGTGAAAAAGAACTGTTTCTGGCGAAATTGGATGTGGATCCTTCCGATTATAAATCAGAAAAGTCACCGGTTGAATATAGTTTGCTCAAACTCGAGAGTTTGGAGAATACTCTTTCAGAAGTTGAATTAAAAATTGAACAGGAAACGACCAAACTGTCAAGCCTGAAGCAGGTTGTCTGCGAACACACAAACGACGACATTTCCGCAGGATGGGAAACCATAATGGACCATTTGCGCGAGAAGGGGGAAAAAAGTCGAGAAGCGTATCGACAAAAGACCGCTGAGATACTTGGAAAACAGGCAGTTTATCACGTCATCAGCCAACTGCGAGAAGAAGAAGATAGCAAAATCATCAAGGGTTTAAATGCCAAGGAAGTACAAGAAACAGTCTGTCAGATAACTGATCACTACACCAGTTTAGGCCTGGACGGCGACAGACTGGTTGTCGGGGATGCCTATCATAACTTTTTTCTCGATGAAATCAGCACCGGCGCCCAGGAGCAGGTTTTGCTCGCACTCCGCATTGGCTTCAGCAAAATGCTCTTAGGCAGAGAACATTTGTTTTTGATCCTGGACGATGCTTTCCAATATTCGGACTGGCAGCGGCGCAAGCTGCTGGTGGATAAAGTTGCAGACCTTGCTCGAGAAGGCTGGCAGATCATTTACTTTACGATGGATGATAATATTCGGGAGCTTTTCGATCAAAAAGGTCAGATGTTTGGTGATAGCTACAAAAGCTTTCAGCTTTCAGCCGTCAGCGAGCAGCTTTAAGAAACTGAAAGCTGATCGTTGCGCGCCTCAAAAGTGATTGCCCGAAACTCGCAGGAGCGCGATTGAAAACCTCCCTGAGCGAAGGCGTCCCCGCCGAGCGTTTTCTCCTCGCAGTCTGGGCCGGGAGACCCTCGGCGAGACGCCTTCGGGAAGTGCGAATCGTTTTCGGTCAACCTCTCTTAGCCAAAACGCCTGGAAATAAATTTTCAGGCTCATAGCTCAAGTCGGCTGAAGCCGACTTTCTCCAACCTAAACTCAACCAGGCTCAGTCATCTTTAGATGACTTTAGCTATGAGCCACGAATTTTAATTCGAGGCGGGTCCGCCGGCTACAACGAAAGATGTGGGTAACGATAAGCTTAGCGAAGGCGTCCCCGCC
>JBHHWX010000159.1:0-11127 GCA_046756745.1 bacterium
ACGAATTTTAATTCGGGGCGGGTCAGCCGGCTTAGGTGAAACGAGCTCGTTTCTGTCAATTCAAAAAGAAAAATATTTGTTAACGGTTGACGCTTCGGGAGGCGATGTGAATAAAGAAACGCCCACCAAAACCAATGATGAGACAATCAAGAGCAACGCAACAGGCATAAATCCGGAGCCGCCGATTGTGTAATCCGGAATACTCCACCCGGTCATGAAAAAGTATATCCATAATAGACTTGTACTCGAAACGGAAGCGATAGCGCCCCACTTTGTACTCCTCTTCCAGAACAGAGCGGCGACAACCACCGGAAACAGTGCGGCAAACCCGGTGAACGACCAGATCGCAATTTTGAAAATGCTTCGATTCAACACAAGGGAAATGAGATAAATACAAACTAAGATGAGGACCACAAAAGAGCGCCCAATCAGAACCTGTTGTTTCTCACTTAATTTGTCATGAAAACCGTAGTGAAAAATAATGTCCTTGCTGAACATGGTTCCGACAGCCAGCACCTGCGAATCCAGGGAAGACATAATGGCCGCCAATATGCCGGCTGCTAACAGTCCGCCCAGAATGTCAGAGGCGTGTAAACTAAAAAGTTTGACCATCACGGTATTCGCTGCCGCGCCTTGTAAATCGGGGAAGTCTATGGTACCCAAAACTCCGAGCACCACGCTGGGTACCCAAACCAAGGCAATGCAGATAGGATAGAGAGTAATTGTGTGGCGAAAAGAACTTGCGCGTTTCGCTGTTAACCAGTGCATAAAGATATGCGGAAACATTCCCACCGATAAGGGTAAACAAACATACGTGATCAGTTTCAGCGGCTTGATATGGCCGATGGTCAGAAGTTCAGGATGTTTCTGTGCGACTTGATTCATCCCCGCCTCCAAACCGCCGAGATTATGGGTGATCGCAAAAAAAGCCGTTGCTCCCAGCGTCATAAAAATCAGCGTCTGAAAAGTGTTGACCCAGGAGGTACTGCGCATGCCGCCGTAGCTCACGTAAACAAAAATGACAATCGAAACCAACAATTTTCCCAACCAAGCAGGGATTTGGCCCGCGGTGATATCCTGCAAAGCCAAACCTCCCCCCAGCACCCCGATCAGTAAATAAGGAATCAACAGCGCTAAGAGAACAAAAAATAACAATAAACCCAAAGCATCGGAATCGTACCGGTCCCGGAAAAACTGGACTTGGGTAATGTAGCCGTATTTTTTCCCTAAAGCCCAGAGACGAATACCGACAAAGTATATGACGAAGGGGATGACCAGGGCTGAGCTCGACCCCATGAGAGCAAAAACCCCAATACCTTCATGATAGGACTCTCCTGAGGCGCCGAGGATGGTAAACGCCGTCATATTGGTGCCAAATAAAGTCATCAGGAGAATAAAGGGGCCTATGGTTCGACTGGCAACAAAATAATCTTCTCCGGTTCCGCGAAAAAGCCGGTGCCCCAGGACGCCGATCAACAAGACCAAAACCAAATAGACCAAGACAACGATGGTTACAATCTCCAAACCTACTCCTTGTCAAAATCTGGCGGCCAAAAATATTTCACCATGAGAAATAGTGCACCGGTTACAATGAGGCAATACACGATATGATAAAAAAGTCCAATGGGTACCCCAAGAATCAAGCGCGCATCCTTCCAAAACCAAAAATCGTTGTGAAGGAGAAAAAGCGCACCGAAAAGCGCGAACGGCTTGAAAAAGACGTTTATCTTGCTCAATTTGTCAATTCAATTTTATTTCATAGAACTTTTGACACTACCCACCAAGATGTCTGCAAAAAGGTCTTTATATTAACAACCGTTTCGCTAAAAATCAAGAAGTTTCGTTTTTTTGAAGTAAAACCTCAGTTACGGAGAGTAGTATCGCAGGCATCCTGCCTGCAGTCTGGAAGACTGCATTACATTTTCCTCCGTAGCTGACCGATTGCTGCAGAATGGATATTTTGGTTGAATTTTACCTTGAAAAATGATTTATTTAGCTATGATGGACCGCGCCGGTAAATACCTCACCTCTGATAGAAAATCATGTGCTTTTGGGTAAATTTGCTGTAAACTTCGAGTACTTTAAAATTGCTGAAAATGAGTACAGCAAAAAAGACTTGTTAAAGATTAAAAATATTGTCTCTGCCTTGTTTCTCACCGAATCTTATTATGATATCGCGCTGTTACAGACAGAACTGTTAAAATTATTCGAAAAAGAAGCAGATAAGCAAGCGGTATCGTTATTGTTAAACTGGTTCATGCAATTGTCTGAATTCGGCAGAATAGAAAAGGCAGACTATCATTCATTAGAAAAAGTATACTCGAGCAAAGCGGAGGTCAATGCGATGTTAATCACGGCGGCTGCAAAAGTGATGCTTTCTAAAGGCATGACGGTCTCCCTGATTTTCTATCCGTTGGAGATAAAAAAAACTCGCAGGTTTAGGCTATATTGTTTCAGTATTGAGGATACAGTTTAATCATGTTTTTTTTCAACAAAGAAATCGAAACCATGCAGCGAAACCGGCTCGTCCCGCTGCAAATGAAAAGATTACGCACGTTGTTGTCGGAGCTTTACAACAAGAATCCTTTTTACACAAAACGGTTACGGGATTTGGGTGCGGAACCGTCCGATTTCACAACCATCGCGGCGCTGCAGAAATTTCCCTTTACCACCAAGCAAAAATTGCTCGATGACCAAGCTGCCAACCCACTGTTCGGGAGCAATTTGACTTACCCCGAAAGCGCCTACACTCGATTCCATCAAACCTCCGGGACCACCGGGAAACCGTTACTTGTACCCGATACCGCCGGCAGTTGGGATTGGTGGGGCCGGTGTTGGGGCACGGTACTCGCCGGCGCCGGATTGACCGCAAACGACCGGCTTTTTGTTGCGTTTGGTTTCGGACCGTTCATCGGGTTCTGGGCAGCGGTCGAAGGCGCCCGGCATATCAACGCCATGATGGTTCCTGGAGGAGGCCGGGACTCGCTGCAGCGCCTGCACTTAATGCGCGACGCCGGCTGCACCGCCCTATGCTGCACTCCAACTTATGCGCTTCGCTTGGCCGAAGTCGCCGTTGAGTCCAACCTTGATTTAAAGAGTTTTCCGATACGCGCCACGATTCATGCGGGTGAACCCGGAGCAAGCGTGCCTGCCACCAAAAAGCGCATTGAGTGGGTCTGGGGGGCAAAATGCTACGACCATGCCGGCGCCACAGAGATCGGCGCACACTCGTTTGAATGTCTGGCCCAGCCCGGGGGCATACATATCAACGAAGCCGAATTCATTGCCGAGGTCATCGATCCGGATGCCGGCGCGCCCGTTGCAACCGGACAACCAGGAGAGTTGGTGCTCACGAACCTCGGGAGATTTGGCTTCCCTGTCATTCGTTATCGCACCGGTGATATTGTAAAGTTGGCTGACGAGGTGTGCGACTGCGGGCGCACGTTTGTTCGTTGTGAGGGGGGCATTCTCGGTCGTTGGGATGATATGTTGACTGTACGCGGAGTCAATATTTATCCCAGCGCCATAGAAAACGTGCTGCGTGCTTTCGACGAGATCAATGAGTTTCGCGTTACAGTGGCCCGTGAGAGGCACATGGATGTCTTACGCATCGAAATTGAATGTATCGAGAACTGCAACCGCGATCGGGTGGCGGACAATGTCGCAGCCGAAATCAGCCGGACTCTGGGTTTGCGTCCGGCAATTCAGGCCGTTGACCGCAATACCTTGCCGCGTTTTGAGCTTAAAGCGCGGCGGTTTTTTGTAAAGCGTTAAGCTCATTTCCATGGTTAAGGATTTGAATTCGGGCTTTTGTAACCGATAACAGGGTTTTCGTATGTGGTTGTTGTTGGTTTTTGCCACTTGCTTTTGTCGGCATGGCAGTTTCATCCAGCCAAAACATTCATAAGACAGAAAGATGGAGGACAGAAAAATGTTTACGGGCTGTCTAAAAAGGGCCATAGAAATACGTAACTCGACATTTATGTCGAAAAATTAGCCTCAAGATCGACGACATAAATGTCGTGTTACAGACTCTCTGCAAGCTTTTTGGACAGCCCCCTTCATCTCCTTTAAGCGCTAACGTCCCAGCGGCACGAAGAATCTAACTTTTCTTTTTACTTCTGACTAACATGATAAAATTATTGAAAATGAAATCCTGTGCATCTTGAGAATCCTGTTATCCCGTCAAAAATATGCCAATTCTTTGATATCCCCTGTTATTAGTCACATTCTGGCTTCAAATCCCATACTTCTCCGCAAACGCCACCAACGCTTCCTCAAATATCGCCATCGGCGGGCGCACTAATCCTGCTCCGACCTGGCCGATACCCGGCTTTTTATGCGCGATGCCGGTGTTCACCCGCGGTGTGATACCGGTTTCAATCACTTTGCGAATGTCGATGCCGGTAGGCGTGCCGCGAAAGTTGAACGGGGGAATCGTGAAATATTTGTGTTCCGCGTATGTGATCTCGTACATTTCCAGACTCGCATTCAAAGCGTCTTGCGGGGTGCCGCTGACAAAGGTCACAATCGCCGGGGCGCCGGCCATGGCAAAGCCGCCGATGCCAGCGGTTTCGGTGATCGTGCTGTCCCCGATATCGGGGTTGGCGTCGTCATCGCCGTAGCCGGGAAAGTAGAGCCCCTGGGGAATCTGAGCCGGAGCCGTAAACCAGCGGTCACCCAACCCGCTCACCCGAATGCCGAAGTCGGTGCCGTTGCGCGCCATAGTGGTGACGATGGTACTGCCTTCGATTCCGTGTGCGGCGTCGGCCATGGCTTTGCAGGCGGCCATCACCGGATTGAGCACGCTTAACGCATTATCCCCTATCGTCTGCAGGACTTTTGCCGTCACGCTGCTGTCCGTACTCACTTTAGCGACATGCGGCGCCAGCGCCTTCAGAAAGAGAATCGAGCCGGCCTTGTTGCGATTGTGGCCTTCATCGCCCATGTGCAGCGCTTCCGACAGCAGGGTTTTGATATCGATGCCGCCGCTGGCTGCAATAGCCTCCTTGAGAACCGGCGCCATCACCTCCTCCATCCAGCGCAGGCGGGTCTGCACCTCTTCGTCGTAGGCGCCGTAGCGCAGCACCTTGCCGTAGCCTTCGTTCAAATTAGAAAAAGCACGGTTGCCGTGGGTCTCGTTCTCAATCATGTATACCGACATCGATGGCGACGTCACCCCGGCCATGGGACCCACCGTTTGAAAATGATGGCACGGAGCAAGCTCGATTTCACCGCTTTCCACTAAAGTCTGCGCTTCGGATTGGTTTTTCGCCTTTTTTTCGAAAATGAGCGCGCCGGTAATCGCCCCGCGCATCGGTCCTGAGGCCCGCTCCCAGGTGATGGGCGGCCCGGCGTGCAGCAGGAGATTATCTTGCATTCCGGGGATGACCTCGCGGGCGGCGCCCAATCCAACTAACACGGCCCGGGCTTCTATCATCCTTTCGGTCGCTTCTGAGTTTGCCTGTTCAATGTTCATAAGAAATCTCCAACGGATAGTAAAACCCAACGGATAAAAAGACTATTCTTCTACTCAAACACTAATTCCCTGAATTTCTAATTGCTTTTTGCCAAAATTCACAAGTAATCCGATCTCGGTACCTAAGGCTTTCATATACGTTTTTAATCTGGCCATATCGTAAAAATCAACTCGATCTTGAATTGCAGTTATAGCACAAACGAATTTGTTCTCGACAAATGGAATTTTCAATTCGTAATTTCGAATAGCTGTGTCAAATCTCCATATATGAGAGCTATAATCCTTTTATCCGTTGGGTTTTTTAATCCGTTGGAGACGAATGCTTCTTCATCCTTTCCAAAATCGACATCAGCTTCTCATCGCCGCTGGCAGGGGGGCGCCAGTCAACATGCAGCGCGGTCGCTTCTTGTGTCCGCACGCTTTCGGCGAACGATTCCAGGCCCACGTTAATCGCTTGCAAGGGCCGCTGTAAAATCCCCAAGTCCACCGGCGGGAGCGGCTGCAATTCGTCCAGAAGTTGTAGTCGCTGACCGGTATAAACAGCCGCGGCGCGGCTGCTGGTCTCGACCCGGGCGCCGGCGGCTTCGAATTGTTCTTTTTGGGAAGCAAAATCTTGTGGGTCTTCGTCCGTACCGATAAGCACGACCAAGAATTCCAATTCGCGACCGGCTTTTTTTGCCTGAGCGCGGGCCGTGGATATTGCCGGCGCCAGCTCGCCGGCAGGATCGGCATGCGAGCCGTAACCCAAAACGACGTCTAACAGGATGATCGCGACGCTGGGGTCATCGGCCTCTTGCGCCAGACGTTGCAGTCGCAACGTGTTGTCCAGCATCGGATGCAGACGACCGACAGTAAATTCATCTTCTCCAAAATCGATGATAGTGTGCCCTTGACTGACCAATGGATTGGGCAGGGCCTGTTGCTTGCGGATCGGGATGTTCGAAAAGATTTCGGGCAGGAAGTTTTGTACGGTGAGCAGCGCTTCGTAGGCGAGAGTGCCGCCTGAAAACAGGCCGCGTAGATAGCGCTGACCCGCAGCGTAAGGCGGAGGGTTCGATTCCGCGCGCGAAGGCGCTGTGACATTTTTTGCTGAGAGTGCGACCGCACATTCTGCCGCTTCGTCCAGCGAATGGACAAAATGCAGGCGCTCCCCGCTTTCGGAGCTGGCGGAGGCAGCCTTCCCCATAAAATAAATGACAACCGGCTTAGGTGTTTTCATCGCCTGTTGTAAAATAGCTGACGACACTTCGGGATCCGGGGGTTTGGAAATGAGAACGATAACCTTGGTTTCCGGGTCGCGGCCGAGTAGATCCAGGCTCTGACGCGCAGTAATGCCGGCAACCTCGCGTTTGAGATCGCGTCCGCCGGTCCCCAGAGCGTGGGTAATCCCGCCGCCTAATTGGTGAATGCGGACCGTCACCCACTGTAAACCGGTTCCCGAGGCGCCGATCAACCCAACCGGTCCTCTGCGCACCCGGTTGGCAAAGCCGAGTCCCACACCGTTGATGATGGCAGTGCCGCAATCCGGCCCCATCACTAAAAGGCCTTTACCTGCGGCTTCATTTTTCAACAAAATTTCATTTTCGAGAGAGACGTTGTCGCTATACAAAAAGACATTTTTACGTAAGCGCAATGCCTCGCGAGCGACTCCGGCGGCGTAGCGCCCGGGTACGGAAATCAATACCCAGTCGGAACCGGGTTGCATTTGCGCGGCTGTTTGCAGGCTTTTGGGCACATAATCTTGTTGGGTGTCCGCGGGCCGGCGGGAGAGCAAGCTGTCTAACTGTCCGATCGCAGAGTTCGCAGCGGCCTCGCTCTCCCCTTCGAGGCTCACGATGAGGTCGTCTGCCAAAGCGTTTTCGGCTTCCGGAGTCAACAGATTGTTTTGTTTGAGGAGCTCCTTATTCGCGGAAGTTCCCATCATCACGCCGGCGTTCTTAATGCCCGGTAAAGCGAGCAAGGACGCTTGCAATTGCATGAGCACAACCGAATCGTAGTAAGCCCCTTTTCGAATTTCGGATTTGGTTACTGCCATAGTTTAATGTGCAAAATGCTTTTATCATTTTCAAGGAATTATTCTATTCTTTGTTTAGAACACTTTTTTGTGCCGCAACAACCTTAAAATATGGCTTGCCCAAACCCGCAGAAGTGCTGTTTGTCATCTATAATATGATAGGACAGCACGTCCGCATCTTGATAGATACTTTCCAAACTCCCGGTTTCAAAACAGCCCGCTTGGATGGCCGGGACGATTTTAGCAGAGAGGTCAGCTCCGGTGTTTACATCAGCAGACTGCGCGTCGGAGGAGCGGCTCTCACAGGGAAAGTCAATCTTCAAAAATAAGTTTGGTGAACAATCATGAAACCACTTGCGAAAATGTCAGGAAACCCCTATGTTGAAACGTGCACCGGTTTATTTTTTGATCCTCCTCTCTCTCTTTTGTTCATTACGTTTTTTACACGCGCAAGAACATCCTCACCTCTTTTTTGATGCTGCCGGTATGGACGCCCTGCGCGACCGGGTGCAAACCAATCCACGCCTCAATAAGATCTGGCTAAAATACAAAAGCGATCGTGTGGATCTGGCGTTGAACGCGACCGTTGCGAACGGTCCCATCCCGGATCTGGATACCGGCAGGGACTACGGCGATGCGGTGACGGCGCTCACCCTGGCTTATGTCGTAACTCGCGACAGCCTCTTTTCCGGCAAAGCCATCGAGATTGCCCTGGCGCTGGCAGACAAATCAAGCTGGGGGGAGCAGCTCTCCATCGCCCACATCAGCATGGGTATGGCCTTTTTTTGGGACGTCATGTTCGACCTGCTCGATAACAGCCAGCGCAGTAAAATCAAGGTGGGTGTGCGCTCGAACGCCAACAACCAGATCAACAGCAATCCACAGTCTAACCACAACTGGACGCCTTCAGCGGCCGAGGGTTTAATCGGGTTAGCCTTTAAAAACGAGGATGTGACCATTAGAGATTTTGCCCAGTCGCGGTTAAACGGAGCGAAACGAAATTTCAAAGAAGACAACCGGAGTGTGCTTTGGGCTCATGGCAGCGACGGATTCAGTCCGCAGGGCTTGGGTTACTGGCGCAAGTATAACCACATGGCCCTGTTCTTTCATGCTTTAAGATTTAACGAGCCGAATAACGACTGGTATCACCTGGGGAAAGCGTTCCCGGGAAGCGAGTTCTTGAAAAACACCGCCTACCCCCGTATTTACGGCGATGTTCAGCACCGCGACTTTGCCTGTCTTACCTGGGGGGACAGCCGCCAGGTAAGAACGAAACCGGACGGTCCGTTTGGCAGTTTGGGCATGCTCACGTTAACGGCCTCGGAATACAAAGACGGTTATGTTATGGACTTCATCGATTATTTGATCGACGACGCCGGGTTTCGGATGGAAGACGAAGATATCGGGACGTTTATTTTTTACGACGATGCCGGCGTGCCAAGCAACAGCTACCGCGATTTGCCGTTGAGCGGATACTGGCCGAACATGGAAGGCGCAATTTTTCGCAGCGGCTGGGATAAGAATGACATTATTTTTTACATGCGCTGCGGTCCGCCCTTGGGGCATGTACGGAGAATAAAGACTTTACCGGCAGATAAACACAGTCACCCGGATGCCAACGGTTTTGTGCTTTTTTATAACAATGACTACTTAGCTGCTGAAGACGGCGGCAAACCGCAGTTCGGTTTGGATAAAAAGCGCCCGATAACGTACGGACACAACACGATTTTGATCGACGGGCTAGGGCAAAAAGGGGACAAAACCCCCACCCTTCCCACGACCCAAGCCAACATGGATTTTCTCGATGCGCCTCATGTCGGCTTTCTTTTAGGCGACGCGACGGACGCTTACGAAGGTCTCGACCGTTACTATCGCTACGTCATTTACAAAAAACACAACTACTTTATCATTGTCGACGAGCTGCGGGATAATACCAGCCACAAATACGAGTTTCTGTTGGGAACCGACGCCCGTCACGTTATCACCTCGGACGGTCAGGATACTTTCACCGTCCGTCCCATCGCCGGTAACGCCGAATTGCCCGTTGTCTTTGTGGAGCCGCAATCTCTAAACAGCTCGATAAACAAAGAGCGCCCCTACTCCCTGGTTGTGTCGTCCGTGGATTTACTGCGCGTCTGGCCGGCCCAGAATAGTCGCAAAGCCACTTTTATGGCGATGCTCGCGCCCCGCACCGCCGGCGAGCCCGGGCCCTCTTACACCAAAATTTACAACGCCGGGCGCAGCGGACTTTTAGTCAATGGCGACGAAGTCCATCTCTATAACGAAAGTGGCGCGTCTTATTCTTATGGCGATGTGATAACCGACGCAAAGCTCTGCTATTTCAAAGATGATCCAGCCCAGTTTGAATATCTCGCCGCCGGCGCGAAGAAATTTACTTACCTGGGAAAAACCGGCTTTATTTCAGATAAGACTCTCGTGGCCGCGTTTGCCGGGACCTCCGGCCAAATTCGTTTGGGCAAGAATTTAGGAGAACCGGGACAAGCAACCATCACTCTGTTTCACCCCCGCATTGCAGGAGTTGTGGTGGATGGAGTCGAGAAATCGGTCCTGAACAGAGGTCCGGGTTACGTCACTTTTCGTTTGAACCCCAAGACGTCTGCAATCGGTCCGGCCGGATTTGAGCAGACCGTGATCGGCAATTATACCGTAGAGATTTTAGTCGAGGCCGAACCGGAAAGCATCACTGTGAACGCTCCCAATGGCGGTGAAAGCTTGGCAGGCGGCAGCGTTTCCACGATTGCCTGGACAACCTCCGGTGTGGTCGATTCGGTCAAAATCGAGGTCTCGCTCGATCAAGGCAGCTCCTGGGTCACAATCATCGACAGCGCGCCGAATACCGGCAGTTTTGCTTGGGCCGTACCCGATATTCAAGCCGGGACCGCATTGCTGCGAATCTCGGACAAGAACGACGGAACGCCACAGGATATCAGCGACGGCGTGTTTTCGATCATAAAATCGAGCATCACCCTCACGGCGCCTAATGGGGGCGAGACCTGGTTCAGCGGCAGCGTTCAAACCATCTCTTGGAATTCGGTGGGCAGGATCGATTCCGTAACGATAGAATACTCGCTCGCTGGAGGCGCCCAGTGGTTGACTATCGACGCCAAAACACCTAACGACGGCAGTTTTGAGTGGAGCATTCCGGAGACGCCGACCAGCAACGGGTTGGTGCGTGTCAGCGACCGCTCGGACGGCATCCCGCTGGATTCCAGTGATGGCGTCTTTGCTATCATCCAACCCGGCTTAACGCTCATTGCGCCCAATGGCGGCGAGACTTGGTTCAGCGGCAGCGTTCAGACCATTTCATGGAGCTCCGTGGGCGCCATCGATTCCGTGAGCTTGGAATACTCTGTCGATGGCGGCGCCCAGTGGATGCTCATCGACCCTGGCACACCTAACGACGGCAGTTTTGAGTGGAGCATTCCGGAGACGCCGACCAGCAACGGGTTGGTGCGTGTCAGCGACCGCTCGGACGGCATCCCGCTGGATTCCAGTGATGGCGTCTTTGCTATCATCCAACCCGGCTTAACGCTCATTGCGCCCAATGGCGGCGAGACTTGGTTCAGCGGCAGCGTTCAGACCATTTCATGGAGCTCCGTGGGCGCCATCGATT
>JBHHWX010000160.1:0-11121 GCA_046756745.1 bacterium
ATGTCTTTGCGAGGAGCGCAGCGACGAAGCAATCTCCCGCTTTTAAGCACAAAATGAGGAGATTTTTTCGCTTCGCTCGCAATGACAACTATTTTTTGTCTCCAACTGATAGAAAAACCCAACGGATTTTTTACACTTCCGACCAGTAAATCGAAACGGAGTTTCTTAGATTCGTACGTCACCAAACTGAGTTTGGTGACGATGACGAGATGGTAACTGAGTTTGGTGACGGAATGGTAAACTTTTTGGTTTGGGGTTTGGATTTGGGATTTGGGATTTTAACCATACCGGCCTTCGATATATTCAGCGGTCTTGGGATTTTGGGGAATCAGAAACAGATCTTCGGTGCGGCTGTGCTCCATAATTTCACCGAGCAGCATGAAAATGCATTCGTTGCTCACGCGGCGGGCTTGCGCCATGTTGTGGGTTACAATTAGAATAGTGTACTTTCCTGCTAAAGTCAGCATTAGCTCCTCAACGGCGCGCGTGGCCTCGGCGTCGAGAGCCGAGCACGGTTCGTCCATCAAGATGAGTCGTGGTTTGAGAGGAAGCAGACGAGCGATACATAATTTTTGCTGCTGCTCGAGCTGCAGGGTCGTCGCTTTCACTTTCAATTTATCTTTCAGATCGTCCCAGAGAAAAACTTCCTTTAAGGATTGCTCCACCATTTCGTCCAGGTCGGTTTTCTTCAGGGAGGCGCGCTGGGAATGTACCCGCAAACCGAAAACGACATTTTCGTATACGGAAACCGGCAGCGGATTGGGCCGCTGAAAAACCATACCCACCGCTTTTCGGAGCTCGGGCAGGGAAACGTCCGGATCGTAAACATTTTTCCCCATTACCTCGATCTCACCAGTGGTGGTGACGTTGCCATAACGCTCGTTGACCCGGTTAAAGCAGCGCAGTAAGGTGGTTTTGCCGCAACCCGAAGGCCCGATGAGCCCGGTGATTAAGCCATCTACGATTTTCACATCCACATTAATCAGCGCTTGAAAATCGCCATACCAAAGGTTGAGGTTGTGCGTCTCAATGCTGTATTTTTTTTGTTCGATCATCCAAAAGTCCCATTCACATAGTCGTACGTCATGCTGTTTGCGGGCGAATCTGAAAAGATCACTTTGTTGGCGTCCATTTCGATGAGCTCGCCGTTTAGAAAGAAAGCCGTCCGGTCAGCCAGCCTGCGAGCTTGCTGAACTAAATTCGTCACCAGCAGGATGGTCACGTGCGAACGCAATTCCTTGAGCACGTCTTCGATACGCATGGTCGTCACCGGATCCACGGCGATGGAAAATTCATCCAGGCAGAGAATCTCGGGTTGATGCGAGAGCGCCCGCGCGATGGTTAACCGCTGCTGCTGTCCCCCGGAAAGCTTGGTTCCGAGGCTGTTCAGCCGGTCTTTCACTTCGTCCCAAAGCGCCGCTTGCCTGAGACAGCGCTCCACCAGCTCATCGAGTTCAGTGCGATTGCGCAGCCCGGCCGCACGCGGCGCGAAGGCGACGTTATCGTAAATCGACAGAGGCAGTCCCACGGGTAATGGAAACACCATGCCGATCTTGCGGCGCAGCTCGTAGACGTTCTTCACCCGCTTCACATCCTCGCCGTCAACCTTCACTAAGCCTGTAACTTTGGCCTTAGGCACAAATTCGATCATACGGTTGATCACTTTCAGCAGAGTAGTTTTGCCGGACTGCGCCGGGCCGATGATCGCCAAAATTTCCTTTTGATAAACGTCTAAGGAAATCGCCTTCAGCGCTTTCTTTTGGCCGTAATGGACAGTGAGATTGGAAATCTCTATTTTCTTAATCGAATTCTGCATGGAGTCTATTTCTCAATTTCTGTTATGGCAATCAAGATGCGCCAAAAATCCCAATCCTGGGAGAGGGTTGAGGGTAGAGGGTTGAGGGTTGAGGGTTGAGAAGGAAAGAGTACTCTCCACTCTCCACTCTCCACTCTCCACTCTCTCCTCTCTCCTCTCCACGCGCTCTACTATCATAACACTACCACTTCTTCCGCGACCGCAGATAAACACGCAAAACAATGGCGAGCGTGTTAACGAGCAGAACCGTGCCCAAAAGCACCACAGCCGTCCCGTACGGCAAGGCTTCCGGCACATTGGGAACTTGGGTGGAAATCGTGAACAAGTGCATGGACAAGGCCATACATTGCTCGAACACGCCATAGGCGAAGACATCACCTTCTGCTATGGCTTTGTAAAAGACAGCGCCGGTAAACATAATCGGCGCGGTCTCGCCGGCGGCCCGGGAGACTTGCAGTATGATGCCCGTTAAAATGCCGCTGATGGAGTTCGGCAGCACGATACTCCGAATGGTTTGCCAACGCGTGGCGCCCACGTTCCAGCACGCTTCACGAAACGCTAACGGCACCGCGGCTAAGGCTTCTTTGGTGCTGGCAATGATAACCGGCAACGTCATGATGGCCAAAGTAAGCGAGGCCGCGAGAATGGAGCGTCCCATGCCGGCAAACAGCACAAAGGCGCCCAGACCAAACAAAGCATGCACAATACTGGGCACGCCAGCCAAATTCACGACGGCCAGATTGATGATACGCGTGAACCAGCTTTCTCGAGCATATTCGTTGAGATAGACCGCAGCCAACACGCCGATGGGCGCCGCCACCAGCAGAGAGATGCCCACCAAATAGAGCGTGCCCAAAAGCGGAGACCAAATCCCACCGGCACGCATTCCGTGTACCGGATTCGTAAACAAAAAATCAAAGGATAGGATCGGAGCCGCTTTATAAAAAAGATAACCGACGATCAAAATGAGCGGGAGAATCATTAACAGGGTCATCGAGAAAAAAACGGCGCGCGCGATATTTTCACTAAACTTCTTGTTGCGAACCAGCGTCGTCTCGGTAAACATGTTCTGGTTGCTTGTTGCAGGATGCCGGATGCTAGACGCTGGTTGTTTATTCATTACTTCCATTGAAAATTCTCTGACTACTGTCATTATTATTGTAAATAACACACCTAAGATTAATCTATCACAACCACCTATTGTGATGATAAGTAATAGCCTTCACTAATTCTTTGAAACGCTGAAGCATTTCACTCCGGAGTGCTCATTTTCCTCGGATACCTTTGACAATTAAATCGGCGACGAGATTCACGACAAAGGTGATCGTAAACAGCAAAATCCCGATGATGAACAACACTTGATAATGGTCGGAGTTAACCGGCGCCTCGCCAAGCTCAGCCGCGATGGTCGCGGTCAAGGTTCTCACTGAATCCAGCGGACCACTCGGGATTTGCACGGCATGCCCCGTCGCCATGAGCACGGCCATGGTTTCACCAACGGCGCGCCCGATGCCCAGCAAAACGGCTGCCAACAGGCCATTCTTGGCCGCAGGCAGCAGCACGCGGTAAACCATCTGCCAGCGGGTTACCCCGAGAGCTTCAGCAGCCTCCCGATAAGAATCCGGTACAGCCTTGAGGGCGTCTTCACCAATGGAAACGATGATGGGCACGCTCATGAGCGCCAAGATAATACCGCCGTTCAACACAGTGAGGCCGATAGGTGCATCAAACAAGTCGATGATGAGACCGTTCATTATCGTCAAACCGATAAAGCCCCAAACCACCGATGGAATCGCGGCCAGCAGCTCGATAACGATTTTGAAGGTCTCTTTCAATTTGGGGCTGGAGAACTCAGACACAAAGATAGCCGCGCCCAGTCCGAAAGGAACGGCGATAAGCATGGCCAGCGCTGTCACACTGAAAGTGCCGGTAATCAGCGCCAGTACGCCGTAGCGCTTATGGCTAACAGAGTCTGGATACCACTCCGGGCTAGTCAAGAATTCCTTTAAGTCTAAGCCGTTGAATAGAAAATCCGCACCTTCCCGAAAAACGAAGAAAAAAATACCGAAAACAAACAGGATAGCGCTGATTCCGCAAAACCGAATGACCCACTCGATTATGGATTCGGTGACTCTTTCAAAATGTTGTCTACTCATTGTTTCGAATTTCGAGTTTCGTACTTCGGATTTCAGTTTATCTGGTTAGGTGATTTCACAGCTAATTTTGAGCGGTCAAGCGCTCTTCTTTTGACAACGGCACATAGCCGTTTTCCTCTACAATCTTTTGGCCGGCGTCCGAGAGAATCCAGTCGAGATAGTGCTTCGCCTTGCCGGTGGGTTCCCCCAGCGAATACATGTAAAGCGGACGCGCAATGGGATAGGTGTTGTTGAGCGTATTTTCAACGCTCGGGGCGTAATACAATTCCCCGGCCTTTTTGGCTACCTTCAACATTTTGACCTGCTCGGTGGCATAGCCCATGCCGCTGTAGCCGATGGCGCAGGGCGTTGTTTCCACCAGCTCCACAACATCCTTTGATCCGTGCAAATCTCGCGATCCCAATTTGAAATCACGCTTTTTGCCCAACAGCGTTTCGCGAAAATAGAAATAAGTGCCGGAATTGGACTGCCGGCTGACACGGATGATTTCATCGCTCGAACAAGCGCTATGCTCTATACCGAGTTGCGACCACTTGGTTATGCCTCCGCCTTCGCCGTAAATTTCAGCAAGCTGTTCAATCGCGATTTGATCGAGTGGATTGCCTTTATGAACGTAAACCGCTAAGGCGTCGTAACCCACGATAACTTTTACCGGGTCTTGACCGGTATTCTGCTTGGCTCGCTCGATCTCCTCCGGCTTCATCTGCCGGCTGCAGTTAGCGATATCCACGGTACCGTTGATCAAGGCCGCAATGCCGGTTCCGGAACCGCCGCCCGAGACTTCCACCGAGACCGTAGAATCGACCGCAGCGTATCTCTCGGCCCAAGCTTGGGCCAAATTCACCATGGTATCCGAACCGGAGTTTTGAATCACAAACTTGTCGCCCGAAGCCGCGTTATCGCCGCTGCCGCTTCTTTTACAGCCAATTAGAAAAAGGCTGAATGCCGTTAAAATAACGGCGCCCAAAAATGCTCCGCGTTTAAATTGAGTTTTCATCAGGTTGTCTCCTCTTTTTGATTGATTTCCTCTCCGAGAATCGCCTGAGCGAGATCCCGGATGTGTGTATTTATATATTGGAACGTCTTTTCATACGCTGATTGCACCTCCTCCTCAGAACCCTCAAGCTTTGACGGGTCTTCAATGTTCCAGGGAATACTAACCGTCTTCGTTGGCGGCGGCGGGAAAGCGACTTCCGCTTCCTTGCAAAGTGATATGATGACCTGGTAGTACTCCAGGTTTGGAATTCGATTCAGATATTTTGCAGTCTGTGCGGAAATGTCCATACCCTTTGCCGCCATAAAGCTCACCGTTTTGGGCTCTACGGGTTGGGGCGAAATTCCAGCGCTGCTAAACAGGAACCGGTCTATTCCGAGCGCGTTGCCAATGGCTTCCGCCATCTGAGATCGGCACGAGTTGCGTTCGTCCACAAAAAGTATTCGGAAGATCTCTTTGCCCTTATGTTTGATATCCTCACCGGTGCAGATGAACAAGACTTCCTCGCAAATATTGCAGGCTTGATCCGCAACGCGTTCAAAGCGACTGGCGATAATCATCAACGGCGCCAAAGCTTCCGATGGTAGCTTGCCAGCATCGCGGAGTTGTACCAAATCATCGTGAATGCTGTAGCGAATGCCGTCTACCTCTTTCTCTATTTTCTCCATTTTCATCGTTGCTTTCGCCAATTCCGCATTTTGATCTGCAAAGGACAGGATGGCGTTGTGCAGCATTGGAATAGCTATATTCGCAATCTCGACGAATTTTTCGTAGGACGGCTGAGGCTCGATGATACTGACAGCCAGAAATTGCCGCGCAATGCTTTCCGCATAATCGCCAACGCGTTCCAATTCATTGTTGATCTTGATGACCGCATAAACAAAACGCAAGTGACCTGCAGCGGGTAGCTGCCGTACGAGAAATTCCTGACAAAGCCGGTCGAGCTCCTTCTCCAACTCGTCGATGTACCGGTCTCGCATGATGACAGAATAGGCCAACTGACGATTTCCCTCGTTAAGCGCTTGCACGCTCATCGCTAACGCACTCTCTGCCAAGCCACCCATTTCGATCACCTTTTTACGAATTCGGTCGATATCCCGTCGCAGGCCTTCTTCTAATTGAGATTGCATATTAAAGTCTCCTTATTTCCAAATGTAATAAAAAGTGAACCGCGGGATAAGGTCGGTATCGGGACGTTCACCAGCAACTTCATCGTAAAAAGTCAATTCCACATTAGGCATAAAATGCACCTGTTTGTGTGGGCTAAAGTCCAACCCCGCAAGCACGAAATTAAATTTTGCACCGCCGTTAAACGGTATATAGGAAATAGTTGGCCCGGCAGATATTGGGTCGAAACTGCGATCATATCTAAGAAATGCCCAGAGCTTTTGTTCAAGTTGAGCCGCGCCAAAGACAGAAAGAAGCTGCAATTCTTCATCTTCTCCTTCTTGCTGGCGTGTTTGATGCAAGAGTTGCGCTCCCAATCGTAATTTTTCCTTCCGGTACCCCAGAAATCCTTGCGCGGAATACCGATTTGTTTTTCCGGGCCGCTCCTCCCAATCGCCGTAAACTTCAACTGAAAGCTCAGGGGTCAATTGGTAGCCCAGGGCAAGTAGTAGCTTCTTGCCTTTGTTGGTTTCTGCGCGTGTGCTACTGCCGTTACTGAACATAAAATGATAACGTAGTCTTTTTTCGCGATCAAAACTTCCTTGAAAAGCAACCCCCAAATCCCTTGAGCTGCCAAATTTATATAAGTCTGCGGGCGTCTTTTCAACAGAACGATATCCCCAGATTTTTTCTATATAGTTCCAGGTAGGCGTAGGAGACAAACCTATGATTATTGCATGGCGCGATTTTGCCCATTTTAGATAACCATCTTTAAGAAACGGCTCTAATTTTGACCTGGCGGTAAAATCTCCAGGACTGTTTAATTCAATTCTAAAGCGGACCGCAAATTCGTCGTTTAATTTGTGGTCATAGGTCAAATAAATTCTTCGAAACCAAAATCCGTTTCGACTTTCGAGAGAAGTATCATTATTTTGGGCTACATAGTAATAATCACCAAACATGTAGCCTTTGATTTTACCAGATTGGGAATAAACAACCGAAGTCAAAGAGAAAATTGCATAAAACAACAAAACCCCCAAAATATGTTTGAGCATAAATGCCTCCGAAAATTAGTACCTAAAACTTAAATTTTCTATCAGATTATAGTGAATCAATGTTACGTTCAGGTGACGATTGTGGAAAGTTTTTGTAAAATATCCATGCCGCACAAGAAATTGCAAGCACAGCCGCTCCAGCTCCTTTTCCATCTCATCGATATTGCGGTCTCGTAATGATGGAATACGCTAATTATAATTAATTCATTTTATGAATTGCTCTGCTTTGACTTCATTCGCTGCACAGACGCGCCCGCACTCGAAATCTGAAATGTTACGGAGTGTGATTTTAGAGATATTTTCAAGGGCATTCTGAGTAAAAAAGGCCTGATGCCCGGTGATAATCACGTTTGGAAAGGTGAGCAGGCGAGCAAAGATGTCATCCTGAATAACCCGATTGGACAGATCCTCAAAGAACAAGTCAGCTTCTTCCTCGTAGACATCCAAACCGAGAGCGCCGATTTTGCCGGTCTTGAGAGCTTCAATCGCTGCTTCGGCGTCGATCAAAGCACCACGGCTGGTGTTAATCAACATGACGCCGTCCTTCATCTGCTGCAACGATCGAGCATCGATAAGATGGTGCGTTTCTGGTGTTAGGGGGCAGTGCAAAGTAACGATATCCGAATCCGCAAATAACTTGTCACAGGAAACATAGTGAGCGCCAAGCTGCTCGCATTGGCGGTTAGGAAAAAGATCGTAGGTCAGTACGTGGCAACCAAAAGATTTCATTATTTTTACTACAATTGTACCGATTTTGCCGGTACCGACAACCCCGACTGTACGGCCGTGCAGCTCAAAACCCAGCAGACCGTCGAGGGCGAGGTTGCCTTCCCGGACGCGGTTATAAGCGCGGTGAATCCTGCGGTTGACAGCCAAAATAAGCGCCACAGTATGCTCGGCGACGGCATACGGCGAATACGCTGGCACGCGCACCACGGTCAGCCCCAGTTCCCGCGCCGCGGTTAAATCTACATTGTTGAAGCCAGCGCATCGCAGGGCGATCAAACGCGTTCCCTCTCGTGCCAGTTCGGGCAACACAGATGCGTCTAACTCATCATTGACGAACACGCAGACCGCAGCGTACCCCGCTGCCAATGTGCTGGTCTCGTGATTGAGACGTGGTTCGAAGAACGTCAGATCGTGTCCATAATCTGTGTTGGCTGCTTCCAAAAACTGCCGGTCGTAGGGTTTGGTGCTGAAGACAGCGACTTTCATGAGTTTCTCCTATCAACCGGAATACAATCACGCTGTTCTTCGCCCAAATAAATCTGCCGTGGTCGGGCAATCTTTTGTTCGGCATCGAGGAGCATTTCCTGCCACTGCGCAATCCACCCGCAAGTTCTGCCTATGGCAAACAACACCGGATACAATTCCACCGGAAATCCCATGGCCTGATAAATGATGCCGGAATAGAAATCAACGTTCGGGTAGAGCTTTCTCTCGATACCAAAAGTGCGTTCGGGAAAAGGCACGCCAACATAGAGTCCCAATAGATGCTCATTGGGGTCGTGCCCCAACTCAAGAAGTAAATCATCGGACGGCTCCTCCTCTACTAAGACACCTAAATTCCGAACCGTATTTCTGAGCCTCTTTGGAAGCTCCTCAATAACTTCTTCAACAAGTTGCTCGAAGTTTTCTATTGACTCGCACTTCGATTGCATGTTTAGTTTTTTGCTGCAAGTCCGTTGGGAAAAGAATGCGTTTAATTTAATGTTTTTCATAGTATTCGGTTTTTATTTCAACAGTCAAGCAATTCATACAATGCCAGTTTACTCAAGGCATCTCAAACTGAAATGTCTTGCTTCTGACGGTCAGCACCGGACACGGCGCTTTGCGCACCACCTTCTCAGCAACACTGCCGATGAGAAGATTAGATAGCCCGGTGCGCCCATGCGTGCTCATGACGATTAGCTGCACATCGAGTTCCTTGGCCACCCTGATAATCTCCACAAATGGTATACCTTCTTCAAAAAAGAGGGGGTCTATTTCAACTATAGATTCAGAGTATCTGCGTACCAAATCCTTTAGAGCTCCCCAGGATTTTGCCCTAATAAGACGATATAAATCCCGGCGGCTCTCCTCGAGTTCTTTGCTGAGCAGGTGATACAGGGTTTGCCCGGCAGCCGCTGGCATCTCAAAGACATAGAGCAAAATGATTTTTGCACCAAACTTCTCAGCCAAAAGCACCGCGAGTTCCAGGGCGTTGCGTGCATTTTCCGAAAAATCCGTCGGTACAAGTATTCTTTGGATAGCAATCATGGCTTGTTTCCTGACTTTCGACACTCCTTCTTTCGTTAACGATGGTTACAAGATGAGTTGGAAACTGTTTACGGCATCTCAAACCTCATCCCTTGCTTCTGACGGTTAGCACCGGGCACGGAGCTTTACGAACCACCTTTTCAGTGACGCTGCCGATCAATAGATTGGATATTCCCATACGGCTATAGGCGCTCATGACTATCAAATCGACGGGAAGCTCTTTTGCCGTTCGGATGATCTCCACGAAAGGCACACCATCTTCGATAAAAAGTGGTTCGATAGGGACTCCACGGCTTGCAAATTGGCGCACCAAAGCTTCCATCGCATCTTCCGTCTCCGCTTTAAAGAGGTTATCCAGTTGGCTCTTCTCCACTTCAGTACTGACAAAGTGCTGATAGTTAAACGCTTTTGTCAATGGCATCTCGAAGACATGAAGTAAAAATATTTGTGCCTCAAATTTCTCGGCAAAATTAACAGCTATATCCAGGGCATAGCGCGCATTATGAGAGAAATCGGTCGGCATGAGGATTTGCTGAATAGAGATCATGGTTTATTTCCTGTTTTTTATCACTTTATTTTGGACAGCCCAAAATTTCTCTTTACAGCATCTCAAACTTGAAATCAGGATGCTTGACTGTCAGCACAGGACAAGGGGCTTTGCGCACCACCTTCTCTGCCACGCTGCCAATAAGCATGTGACTTAGCCCGGTACGGCCATGAGTGCCCATCACGATAAGATCTGCGTCGAAATTCTTGGCGGCTTTAATGATTTCAACAAACGGTTTGCCTTCACCAATCTCAGGAGCCACGGTAATTCTATCTTCGTCATATTTGTCTGCAAACGCTTGTAATTCCTTGACGACCTCTTCCTTGGCTCGACCAATCATATCGTTTTTCAAAAGCCCGTGCCTTTGCGCCGGCTCTTTCATGACATCAGGTATCTCAAAAGCATGGAAAAGAACGACCTTGGCGTCCAATTTGTCCGCAAACGACATGGCCCAATCCAGAGCCATACGAGAGTTCTCGGAAAAATCTACCGGCACCAAAATCTTTTTTATGTTATTCATCGTCATCTCCTTCTTTTAATTAGGTTTTCAAATTTTATTTCACCAGAAAGCTATAGGCCCAGCGGGTAAGACCAATCATTACCAAAATGCTTCCTTCTTTTCTGGAAACAACCCATTGTGTGCGCATGAACACTAAGACCAGAGCAACCATCATAGCCAAAATCACAAGATTCATTCTTACAGACACATCGACAGGCAGGTCGCGCAAGATTGCGGCCAACCCCAGCACGCCAAACAGGTTGAATATATCGCTGCCGATGAGATTGCCTACGGAAATGCCGTAGCGCTTTCGTAGAGCAGCTACTAATGAAGTCGCAAACTCCGGCGCCGAGGTGCCTGCGGCCACCACGGTTGCGCCAATCACCCATTCAGAAATTCCAAAGGTTTTGGCCAAACTTACAGCCGAATCCACCATAAAATGCGAGCCACCTACTACCATCCCAAGTCCTACTATTAAAAGTAAAGGATCCCACCAGCGCAGTTCACCGACTGGAACCTCCGACTCAATTGGTTGTCTGGCCAAATAAAGGTAGCCGATATAAGCAATCAGAAGGCCAAAGAGAACCGTACCCTCGATTTGGTTGAGTTGCAAGTTCCAGAGTAAACCTGTCAGCAAAAGTGATCCAAATAGCAGAAAAAATCCGTCGCGCCGAATGACGGTCTTGTT
>JBHHWX010000161.1:0-10979 GCA_046756745.1 bacterium
GACTTAGGGTAGAAACCGCTCGGCGGGACGCCTTCGCTAAGAACAAAGTCCTTGCGGTTAAGCGATGGGTGGCTCCGTAGCGCAAACGTCCCGTGTGCGCAGCGTACTGGCAGAGTAAGCTTGGCTGAAAAACCAACATAAACAAAGCGCAAAAATGCACATTTTACAATTGTATTCCGGGCAAAATCTTTCCACTGGCGATTTTGTATATCGCATAGAACGGCCGGCCAAAGGTCTATCAGCGTTGCCAGGCGTGACTGTTAAGAACATCGACCTACTCGAGCTGCCTCATTACGACGAGCTTTGCGAGTGGCCCTTGCTGATTTTGCACCATATCACAGACGCCGATCTGCTGCCCGTACTCGCCGCGCGCAAGGCAAAAGGGTTGAAAACGGTTTACGAGCTCGCCGATCATTTTCTCGCTTCGCAGGAGCACCGAACCGAAATGCGCAGCCAAGGTCCGCCGGATTATTACTGGGTGATGACTGAGCTCATGCGAAGGTGCGACGCGGTGCAGACCACCGGGTCAGCGCTGAAGCAACGCTATCAACATTTGAATTCAAACTTTCTAATCTTTCCGAATTTTATCGATCGGGTTCGCGTCAGGAAGGAGGACACCTCATCCGGCGGAACCATGACCATCGGTTGGGGAGGATCGCTGCGCCATGCAGCCGACCTGCAACATTACGCTGAGCCTCTGCTGAATTGGATTCGGGCTCATCCGGATACGCGACTGGCGATCATGGCAGCCCCAAAAATCCGCAAGCTTTTTAAGGCGCTGCCTCCTGAACAAGTACGGCTGCGTCAACCCGGTAGTCTGCAAGACTATGTGCGTTTTCTGGACGAGCTCGATGTCGGCATCGCGCCTTTGTTGCCAACCGAATTCAACGCCGGCCGTTCGGACGTTAAATATCTGGAGCTGGCTTCCCGGGAAGTCGTCCCGGTGTGCAGTCGATTCGGCCCCTACTCGACCCTTGGCACAGAAGGCGAAAACATTTTACTCTTTGACCATGCAGCCGAGCTGATCGATCATCTCGAAGCGTTGCGAACCCAACCTGCGCAGCGACGAAAAATCGCGCGCGCAGCGCGCCAGTGGATCGAACAAACCCGTTTAGCCAGAACGGAACAGTGGCAAAACCGGGCCGAAACTTACCAAAAATGGACGGACGGCAGCTCTGGCGTTTTCCGCCCGTCACACGAGACTCGAGATAAGAACCGTAAGCACGTGGCGCAGCTTTTGAATCAGGCGTTAACAATTTCCGACCCGGCAAAGTCCCTGTCCCTGATCAAAACAGCGGCACGGTTCGCTCCCGGCCATTATCAAGCGCAGTATTTTTTGGGATGGGCCTTGAGTAAAGCGGGACGTTATCCCGAATCGGCGCAGGAATTGAGACGCGCGCTGGCTTTGTGTCCCATCTCGGTGCGCACCGTGCAACTGCTCACCAGAGTACTCTTTCTGATGAACGACCTGGATGGCGCGATGACGGTTATCGAGCACGGCTTGAGGATCGAGCCTCTCTTCCCCACTCTCCTCACTTTGAAAGGCATCGCCTTACAATTAAAAAATCGCCATCGAGAAGCGTTAGAGGTTTTGGAAGCATGTATTGAGCTTGATCCCTGTATTGTGGAAGCTGAATTGGCTTACTTTCGCTCAGCCCGGGTGCTCGGTCTGCAATCCGAGATCGAAGCGGCGGCGTATCGACTGCGCGACCTCATCCCCGATGCTCCCGAAGTCACGGTCATCTCAGCCGGTTCAAGCAGTCTTGATGAAAACGAAAACCACGAATCGAAAACAGGGATGTCGATCTCATCGCACCACAACATCTGAACATTCCTAGGAGCTTGGCCGAAAAGACTATTTTTTTAGCGAAGGTGTCCCGCCGAGCGAGTTTTACTCCGACGCCCCCAAAACCCTCGGCGAGACGCCTTCGGAAAGTGATTTAGGACTGGACAGCGCAAACGAGACGTTTGCGATACGATTAACGAGCGTTTCCAAAAATATCCGATGGACGAGATTCACATCTACCAGTATGCCAGCAATCCGGTCTGTGCGCCCTACCGTTTCGATTTCCCGGGCAAACTCTTGAATCAGCGTCCGGGATTTCGGGTCAGCCAATTTACCGAATTCGACTCCAAAGCGTTCGCCGCCATCCTCAATGACGGCGACATGTTTTTTATCCAACGCCTGCCCATGTCGCCGACGCTCGCCAAAGTGCTTAGCGAGCTCAACCGCCGCGGCATTCCGGTCATTTTTGACATCGACGACAACCTTTTACAGCTTACGCCCGACTCCAGATTCTCGCAACTCGCCAATGCGAATTACGAGCGGAGAATTCGACAAAGCCTCGAGGCCGCGCAAGCGGTGCAATGCAGCACCCCACGCCTCGCCGAAGCTCTGAAAAACATCCATCCGGAAGTGGCGGTTTTGGAAAATCAACTGGATGCGGTACCCTCTTTAACAAAAAGAAAAATAGGCGATCCCATCATCATCGGATATGCCGCCGGCGAGGATCATTATCTCGATTGGCTCACGATTAAAGAGCGGTATCATGAAACCGTTTCAGATCTCGATGCACTCGGATACCCTGTCGAAACTTACATCATCGGAGACCGGGCGATTTTTGAATCCCTCACGACGCCGAGGAAAAAATACCTGCCGTTTTTACCGCGGCAAGCTTATTTGGAATTTTTGCAGCAAATCGATATTTCGCTCATCCCGTTAGCCGACAACGCTTTCAATCGCTGTAAATCGGATGTGAAATTTCTCGAATCCGCCGCGTGCGGGGCAGCGGTTGTGGCAAGCCAGGTGGTTTTTCAAAATTGTGTTGAACACGCCAAAACCGGTTTCTTGTTCGACACCCTGGATGAGTTTGCGACCGTCCTGAAGCGGCTTATTAGGAATCCGGCTTTGATTCAAAATCTCGCTCGTAACGCCTATGATTTCGTTTCTCAAAACCGGCTGATGCAACACCATCTCGCCAAATGGGAAACCACGTATCGTCAGTGGTATGAAAGGCGCGGCGAGCTGCTTGTTGAAAAACTCTGTCAGGGTTAATGCTATGTACTATATATAGATGATACATTCTTATGAATACTATATACATACTTTTTGCAACACTCTAACCCTGACAGAGTTCTAAAACGTTTTCGCAACAACATTAACGCTCAAGACTTAAATGACGATTTTTTAACGACATAGTTTAGGCTGCCCGCTTAACCTATCTGCGATTTTGTCGATATTGTGGGAGTAACCGGGCGAAGCGTGTGCAGCGGCGAGCGTGTGCATTCGTTATAGAAGCGTGACGGAAAAACTCTTTTCTTTGCGAAGGCGTCCCCGCCGAGGGTTTTTGACCCTGAAGTCTATGAGCAAAAGCCCTCAGCAAGACGCCTCGGGCAAGTGAGCTTGGACTTTCCGGCCACGCTTCTAGCTAGAGCCCTTATAGATTGACAACTCTGTCAGGGTTAGAGTCTTACAAAAATGTCAGTGTAGGTAATGTATTGATAAAATGTATCATCGCTATAAAGTACGTAGCATTAACCCTGACAGAATTTTTCAACAACGTCATTTATGAAATGAAGTACTCAGGTGATGTGACCGAACATGCTCGATGACAAGACGATACTGATCACCGGCGGCACTGGTTCGTTTGGCAGACAATTTATCGCCAAGGTGTTAAAAAATCATGCACTCAAAAAGCTCATCGTTTACAGCCGCGACGAGCTTAAGCAGTTCGAGATGCAGCAGGTTTGGCCGGATGACGGTCGCATCCCGATCCGGTATTTTATCGGTGATGTACGAGACCTGCCGCGCTTGCGCAGAGCCATGGAAAGCGTCGATATCGTCGTGCACGCAGCGGCGTGCAAACAAGTTCCGGCTGCCGAGTACAACCCGTTTGAAGCGGTGAAAACCAACATTCTCGGCAGTCAAAATGTGATCGAAGCGGCCATGGACTCCGGCGTAAAGAAAGTGGTGGCCATCAGTACTGACAAAGCGGTGGCGCCCATCAATCTGTATGGCGCCACAAAACTGGCGGCTGACAAATTGTTCATCGCCGGCAACAATTATCGCGGGACGAAAAAAATCCAATTTTCCGTCGTCCGGTACGGGAACGTCATGGGAAGCCGGGGCTCGGTGATCCCTTACTTTATGAAGAAGAGAACCGAAGGGGTTCTCCCGATTACCGATGAACGCATGACCCGTTTCAACATTACACTGCCAGAAGCGGTGGACTTCGTTTTGCGGGTTTTCAGCTTGATGCGGGGCGGCGAGATTTTCATTCCCAAAATTCCGTCTTATCGCGTGCTCGATCTGGCGCGCGCCATCGCCCCGGAGTGCCGCACAAAAATCATCGGCATCCGGCCAGGAGAAAAATTACATGAAGAATTGCTTACTGCCAACGCCGCCATGAGCACCGTTCAATACGATGACTTCTTTGTGACCTTGCCCTCGATAACACACGCCGCGAGGTTGTCGTCCGCCTCTAACGGCCGAAGGGGAAAGCTGTGCCAATACGGCTTCAGCTACAACAGCGGCATCAACGACCGGTTCCTTACCGTCGAAGAAATTCAATCCTTGATCGAATGTGAACTGGTAAATGAGCCCGAACCGAGCGATTCCTTACGCTAAACAAACCCTATCTAATACCGACATTGAGGCCGTTGTCGCCACATTGAAAAGCGACTGGCTGACACAAGGGCCTAAAATCGGAGAATTCGAAGAGCGTCTTGCGGAGTCCTGCGGCGCCAAATACGCGGTCGCCGTGAGCCATGGCACCGCGGCGTTACATCTGGCCATGTTGGCTATCGGAATAAAGCCCGGGGATAGGGTCATCACCACGACCATGAGTTTCGTCGCCACCAGCAATTCGATCATTTACGCCGGTGGAAAACCGGTTTTTGCCGACATCAAACCCGGCACGTTTAATATCGATTCGGACCACATTGAAAAAAAACTCTTCGCGCGCTCCGGCGTGAAAGCGATCTTACCCGTACATTTTGGCGGAATGCCGGCTGAAATGGAAAGCATTCACCGAATCGCCAAAACGCATCATTTACGGGTTATCGAAGACGCCTGTCATGCTTTGGGTGGAGTCTGGACCGATTCAAACGGAGAGGAGCACAGAATCGGCGACGGCGCGTTTTCTGACATGACGGTTTTTAGCTTTCATCCGGTCAAACAGATCACAACAGCCGAAGGCGGGGCCATCGTCACCAATCATCCCGAACTGTACGAAAAGCTGGTCTTGCTGCGAAATCACGGCATCACAAAAGACTCGAAACAGCTCAGGAAAGACGAAGGCGGCTGGTATTACGAGATGCAGGAGTTGGGATTCAACTACCGAATCTCTGACGTGCAGGCTGCTTTAGGATTACAGCAGTTGCAAAAGAACGACGCTTGGGTAAAGCGACGTCTGGATTTGGTGAAAAAATACGATTCGGCATTCTCCGGCTCGAGAGACCTGGGTCATCAAATTCATCCGGCGAACGATCGAATCTCGTACCACCTTTATGTGGTGCAAACGCCCTGGCGCAAGGCGCTTTACGAGTATTTGCGGGAGAGGGGCGTGTTTACTCAGGTGCACTACATTCCCATTCATTTGCACCCATATTATCAACGAAACTATGGTTACAAGCCGGGCGATTTCCCGGTGGCCGAGGCGTACTATTCGAAAGCATTGTCGCTGCCTTTATATCCGTCGCTGAGCGACGAGGAGCAAGACTACGTGATCCATTCAATTCTGGAATTTCATCGTGAACGTACAATTCATCGCCGAAGTGGCCTCCAATCATAACCAAGATTTCGAGCGCTGCACACGCTTCATTGAAGTGGCGCATGAGATCGGCTGCCAGGGCGTGAAATTTCAGCTTTTCAAAGTGAGCGAATTGTTTGCACCGGAAATTCTGGGAAAAAGCACGGTGCATCGCAAAAGGGTGGCCTGGGAGCTGCCCGAAGGTTTTGTTTCCAAATTAGCGCAATGCGCGCATGGTTTGGGTTTGCGGTTTTCCTGCACACCCTTTTATCTGGAGGCAGTTGCGCTGCTTCAGCCTTACGTCGACGACTACAAAATCGCCTCCTACGAGCTGCTCTGGCGCGATCTGCTGGCTGCGTGCGCTCGTACCGGCAAACCGGTGGTTCTGTCCACCGGCATGGCGACCCTGGCGGAAGTGCAGTCCGGAGTCGATGTTCTGGTCGAGAACGGCTGCCGAACGATTACCCTGCTTCACTGCAGCTCGGTTTACCCGGTGAAACCGCAGAACAGTAATCTGGCCGCCATTGAAACCCTGCGCACCCGGATCGTGGCGGCGCCATCTTGCACCTTGCGGTTCGGATGGTCGGACCACAGTGTTTCGAAAGCGGTGATCTTCCGAGCGGTCCACAAATGGCGCGCTTCGATGATCGAATTCCATCTCGATCTCGAAGGCCGCGGCGTCGAGTTCGAAAGCGGCCACTGTTGGTTACCGCAGCAGATGCAAGGGCTGATCGCAGAAATAAAGCAGGGATTCCTGAGTGACGGCGACGGCGTCAAACAACCAGTTCAGGCCGAACATAACGAACGGGATTGGCGCGCCGATCCGCAGGATGGTCTGCGGCCGCTCAAAAGGATTCGAGAAGCGTGGACCAAAAATTGAAAAAACATGTCGCAATCATCCAAGCGCGTATGGGCTCGACTCGATTGCCGGGAAAGGTGTTGATGGACATTGCGGGCAAACCCGTCCTTACCCATGTCATCGAACGGGTGCGCGCGGCGCAACGGATCGAGCACATCGTCGTCGCGACCACCAACAAAGTCCTTGACACAGCCATTATCGATGTCGCGAAAACGCACCAGGTGGAATATTATGCCGGCAGCGAAGACGACGTTCTGGAGCGCTATTACCGCACCGCGTGTTTGTTTAATGCTGGAGTGGTGGTCAGAATTACGGCCGACTGTCCCTTGATCGATCCGAATATCATCGACAAAACGGTGGAGAAATTTCTGGACGCCGACGGTCGATTAGACTACGTCAGCACCGACGACACCTTTCCGGATGGGTTGGATACGGAGGTGTTTTCTTTTTCAGCGCTGACTGACGCCTGGAAGCACGCCCGATTGCAGTCGGAAAGGGAGCACGTCACCCCGTATATTTACAACAATCCCGAACGGTTCCGGATAGCGACAATCCATCACAACGTGGATTTGGGGCATCTGCGTCTGACCCTGGATCAGGTGGAAGATCTCATTTTAATTAGAGAAATTTTTGAACGGGCAAAATCATTCAATGTGGGATACACGTACTTGGAAGAGGTTCTCGAAATTCTCGAAACGCACCCGGATTTAAAACTCATTAATGCGCACATCAGCCGGAATGAAGGCTACCGAAAATCTTTGGAGAACGATTTTGTCAGCGAAAATTGACATTCGGAATTCTCGGGAATGGTGGGCGCGGGCAGAGAAACGCATCCCGTGCGGCACCCAAACTTTGAGCAAAGCGCCCAACCAATTTGTGCGCGGGGTTTCGCCGATTTTCCTAGAGCGCGGACAGGGCGCCCATGTCTGGGATGTAGACGGCAATGAGTACATCGACTACCCGATGGCGCTGGGGCCGATTATCCTCGGACATGCTTACCCACGCGTGATCGACGCCGTTGCCGAGCAGATGCGCTTAGGCACCACTTTCACCCTGATGCATCCGCTGGAGGTAGAGCTGACAGAGCTGCTGTGCGACGTTATCCCGTGCGCCGAAATGGTGCGTTTCGGTAAAAACGGCTCCGATGTGACTACCGCTGCGGTGCGTGTTGCACGGGCTGTCACCGGGCGTGACAAAATCGCTTATTGCGGGTATCACGGCTGGCAGGATTGGTACGCCGCCGTCACCGAAAGAAACAAGGGGGTGCCCGAAATACTCCGGTGCTATATGGTTGAATTTCAATACAATGATCCGGAGAGCCTGACGCGAATCTTCGATCAAAGCCGCGATGAGATCGCTGCGGTGATCATGGAGCAGCCCGGAACCGAACCGAAGGATGGGTTTCTGCACGAGACGATCAACCTCGCCCACAAAAACGGCGCGGTTTTTATCCTCGATGAAATCGTCACCGGCTTCCGTTACGCCCTCGGCGGGGCCCAGGAGTACTATGGCATCGCGCCGGATCTCGCCTGTTTCGGTAAAGGCATGTCCAACGGCTTCCCGCTATCGGCGCTGGTCGGTAAACGGGAATTCATGCGAGAGCTGGAAAACGTGTTCTTTTCCATGACTTACGGCGGCGAAACCGTTTCCCTGCGCGCCGCCATGGCAACCATCACCGAAATTCGTGAGAACCAAGTCATCGAACGCATCTGGGAAACCGGTCGCTGGCTGCGCAGCGGACTCGAGCATTTGATTCGGGAGCTCGGGGTGAATGCAGCGCTGGACGGCAACCCGCCGCGCAGCGGCTTGACTTTCTACGACCGGGACGGCAAGCCCTCGCTTTTGCTCAAAAGTTTGTTTCTGCAGGAAACCGTCAAAAGAGGCGTGCTGTTTGGCGGACCGATTTTCGTGACCTACTCGCACACAACCGAAGACATCGAGAAAACCCTGGTGGCATGCGAAGCCGCTTTTAAGCGGATCAAACAAGCGGTCGAAGAAAACGCCGTAAAAAAATATCTCGAAGGCGAGCCGATGAGTACGGTGTTTAAGGCTCATGCGGGAAAGCCGAAATTAAATGGCTCATATGGGCGTGTAAGAGAAATCCCATTGAATCAACCGGATTAATGGAGTCATGCGCAGCGAAGCCGCAAATGAATGGAACACGGATTTAACGGATCGAACGGATTGTCACGGATTTGGTCTTGGATGAAAACCAATAAAATCATGAGCCACACAAGTTACAATCCACTGACTTCGACCCATTCCATTAGGTCTAATCCGTTCAGATCCGTTAAATCCGTGTCATCCGTGTTCTATTTTTTTGCATTTTTTAAAAAACTTTTTTGATAATACGATAAAGAGGTATAATACGACTGATGAATATATCGAAGGTCGGTTTCGGAACCGCACAAATCGGGATGCCTTACGGCATTAATAACAAAAACGGACAACCGTCGCCGCACGAGAGTCGAGAGATTCTGGAATACGCGCTCGAAAATGGCGTAAGCGCGTTTGACACATCGCCGGAATACGGGACCGGGGAGGAAATTTTGGGCGAGGTATTGTCATCCCATCCCGAAACCGTTTTGATTTCAAAAGTACCGCCGACGGAGCCATTTTCCAAAAACGGGACGCTTTTAAATCACGTCGATTATGCAATAGAACTCACATTGAATCGTGTGCGCCGCCTAAAGTTGGATATTTATCTCTTTCATCGCTTCGATGATCTGTTTCGCGACGATCACGTGTTGTTGAAGCATCTCTTACAATGGCGGCAACAAGGCGTGGTGCAGAAAATCGGCGTCTCCGTGTACACACCTCAGGAAGCGGAGCGGGCGTTACAGCTTTCCGAGATCGAGGTTCTGCAAATTCCCTTCAATCTGCTCGATAAAAGATGGCTTGCCAACGGAATTCTGACACGGGCATCTCAGCGAAATGTGCTCGTTCTTGCCCGCAGCGTGTTTTTACAAGGGTTATTGTTCAAGCGAGACTCTCCGGATTTTCTGAATGGATTCTACCCCTACCAAAAAAAGATTTTGGAAATTTGTCGCGCGGCCAACCTGTCCTTAGCAGAATTGGCGCTGAGATACGTCTTGAGCTTTGAGGAGCTTACCAGCGTTATTTTAGGGATGGAGAACCTCACGCAGGTGCAGGAAAACCTGAAAATGGCGAAAAAAGGCGGCCTGCCCCTGGAAATTTTAAATCAAATCAAAGCCCTGGGAACAGCGCCGCGACTCATCATTGACCCGAGATTATGGCAAAGGCATTGAATCGACAAACTATCGCGTTTCGCGTCGATGCCGAGGCGGAGACCGGGTTTGGGCACCTCAAAAGGTGTCTGGTTTTAGCGCGCGCGTTACAGAACCGCGCACGTGTCATGTTCCTTTCCCGTCACCATGACCAGGCAGCGGCCCTGTTAAATGAAGCGCGCTTCGAAGTCGAGACCGTCCCCCCGCAACACTTGGCGCAAAAGTTGAGAGAAACGATCGCAACCGCTGGTATGGAGATGCTAGTCATCGATCTGAAACAAGAGGTAAACCGGAATGACATTGAATCACTTCGCAAAATGGGCGTCACGACGGTTCTGCTCGACAATGCCGGCGACGGGCGGCACAATGCAGATGTAGTGATTTATCCGGCGGCGCATGTCGACGCACAGTTGTTCGCAGAAATTTCCGGCAAACTCTACTTTGGCTGGGAGTATGCGATCATCGACAACCGGTTTTTTGGTCCTCGAAAAACCGATGAAAACAGACTAAATATCCTGGTGAGCATGGGCGGCAGCGACGTGAACGATGCCACCAGCAAAGCACTCGCCGCTCTAAAGCAGATCGACCGAAACTTCCAATGTACGGTCGTAGTGGGACCGGGCTTTCGCACACGCCACTTCGATTGCAACGATGGTCGATTTATTTTCAAACATAACGTGTCCGATCTCTCCGAATTGATGCTGAGCTCGGACATGGGCGTGATACTTTTTGGGGGCACCGCTTATGAGGCGGCCGCTGCCGGCTTGCCTTGCGCCATCCTGGCAGACCCGCACAATCTGCAAGCTTTGAAACGCTTTAGTCAATTCGAAACCTGCTTGAACCTGGGAAACACTCAGGAGGCGCCAACGCAACACATTGTTAAAAATGTACAAACGTTGATCGCCTACAAAAGTCTCAGGAAGCGCCTCTCCAAAAACGGCCGGTCTCATGCGGTCCCCGGAGGCGCCGAAAGAATTGCCGAGATTTTGTTAATACCTCTTCGCGAAGGCGTCCCCGCCGAGCTAAGCAGGAATGCCCCCTCGGCCAGAAGGCCTTCAAGAAGATAAAGTCGTTTTCGTTCAGACGAATGAAGTCATAGGAGCAGAAAAGAAAAAACGGATT